>JAOAHD010000011.1 GCA_026415395.1 Candidatus Binatia bacterium
CAGGCCCAGAGCCGTGGTGAACAGGGTTTCAACGGACACCTTCATGGTCGGCACCTCACTCAGACTGCAACGACACCCATTGCAGCAGCTCCGTCATCGTCTGCGGAGTCTGGTTTCTCCACAGGAAACGGCATAGAGCCCCTGTTGGCATGGAAGCTGCTGCCCGACCGCTGGAATGAGACAATTGCGCCGCAAATTCGGGTCGAACACGTGTTGGGCTAAGGCGGCCCCTTGCGGACGCGGCCGAATTCAATTAAAATGGACGCATGCGTAGCGCCCATTTTATTTGCCATGCCGATGCGGCAGAGGTCGATATGCAGCCGGATGCTGCGTCCGTCTTGCAGCTGGTCGTGCATGAAGTCCATCGACCAGACTTCGTTGATGGCCTGCGGCACACTCAGCGGCTCGGGCTTGCCGCGCACCAGGTCAAGCAGGCCTGCGCGGGCTGGATGGATCTGCCCTCGCCGGAGCACCTCAAAGCCAAGGCCCTGCGGACCCGCGCCTCTTGAGCTCGATCATCCCGGCCGGTCGTGCCGCGGCCTGACGCGCAACGGATTGCCCGTTTCCTCTCCCAGGGCGATGTTATCAGTCGCCCGCCTGGCATCTCCTTGCGAACAAGCGCCGCATCCCGCGGCGCATTCCACAGGATTTGCCATCCGGCAAATCCCTTCCTTGGCTTCTTTTGGGAGAAAACCATGGCTCGTTCCGTTTCTTACGCTTCCGGCGCTGTGCACGTGGCGTACAGCCATTTGAACCTGGGTGAGTTTTGCTGTTCGGCGTGTGGCAAGACGTTCGACGAGTACGACTCGCGCCTGGCCCGAGAGGGTGAGGTCGAGTACGACGAGGAGAACGAGCAATCGGTCGACTGCTGCCCGCACTGCGGGGCGCACGAAGACCACTGCGGTCCCCAGGACATCCAGTCCGAATGGGACTACTACATCAAGGACTTCCAGTCGCAAATGCAAGAGGTCTTTGCTTCTCTGCAAACCTGCGACAAGTGGATTGGCCGCGAGGACCGGGCGCTTCTTGAGAACGCCTTTTGCTATATAGGGGTGTCCGAGTACATGGGGCTGGTCTCCATGTGGGTTGTGCCCAAAGATGCCACCTACTACAGCGCGCCCGGCTTTGAAGTCCTACGAGATCACTGGATCGATCAGATCGGGCAACGCTTTTATGAAGTCGCCCACACGTGCTTCGGCGAGCCGCTCAAGAAACTGGGGCACATGAGCAACGGCGAAGTTGTCTACCAACGCCTGAGCGCCTAAAAAAGGGGAGTCAACCCGCAAGTGAACGGGCTTGTCGCCTAAGACAGCGCCCGCTTTAACCCCCAAGGCCAGGACACACGTCCTGGCCTTTTTTCTTGGGCCCCGTTATCAGACGGAGCCTTGTCACTCCCGAAGCGAATACCCCGCGTCATGCGTCGGCTGATCACCGACGGGCCACATGACGAGGCGCTCAAGGCAATCGTGCGGCGGGTTTGTGCTGCTCGCCAGGCCGAGCTGATCGAGCTCGAAGTCATGCCCGATCACGTGCACCTGCTCGTGGACGTGGATCCGCAGTTTGGCATCCACAGGCTCATCAAGGAA
>JAOAHD010000012.1 GCA_026415395.1 Candidatus Binatia bacterium
GTGGGCTCGGAGATGTGTATAAGAGACAGGAGTTCAACCACACAGTACTGTACATGGTGCGCCGCCAAGAAAGTGTTGTGCAAGCGCGCATCGTGATCTGGATTGCCCTGCTGGCCTTAGCTCGAAAATTCATCGTGCTCGACATCAGCACGACGAGCCCCGAGCACATGTTCGGCCTTGCCGCCATTACAGTAGCCCTCGGTGTTACCCTATGGTTATCCGGCAGGGGGCAGACCGCGCCTTCGTCGAATGTCTGAACACCTAGCGGGTGAAACGTTAGTGCTGGTGGCGGCAAGCGCCATCGGCGTGTGGTTGTGCGCGCGCCTGCGCTTGCCGGTGGTGTTGGGCTACCTCCTCGCCGGGTTGGTGGTCGGACCGCACGGGATGCATTTCGTTGGCGAAACGTCCGGCGTGCGTTTTCTCGCCGAGTTGGGCGTGGTTTTTCTCATGTTCACCATTGGCCTGGATTTTTCCCTGACCACTCTGTGGGGGGCTCGACGGGCGGTGTTTGGTGCTGGCACGCTGCAGGTGGGTTTAACGACTCTCGCCGTTACACTCGGTAGTTTGCTCGCGGGCTTGGAGCTGGACCAAGCGATTTTGATTGGCGGCGCCGTCAGCATGTCCTCTACCGCTCTGGCCCTGAAGCAGCTCGGCGACCAAGGGGAACTGTTCACCCACTACGGTCGCATCGTGGTGGGCATCTTACTTTTTCAAGATTTGGCAACGTTGCCCTTCCTCGTGCTCGTTGGCCTGCGGGCCACCCCGACTCCCGTGGCTGGGTGGGAGATCGTGTCGGCCTTTGCCTTGGTCAGCGTCGCCATTCTGTTCGTGGCCGTTTTCGGCCGCCCGCTGTTGCATGGACTGCTGGGTACCGTGGCGCGGATGCGCTCGAACGAACTCATGTTGCTCACCGCGCTGCTGCTCGCGCTGGGCACCGGTTTTGCGGCGCGTGCTCTCGGGTTTTCCACGCCCATTGGCGCTTTTCTTGTCGGAATGGTTTTGGGCGAGACCGACTTCCGCCATCAGATCGAAGATGACGTCCGCCCGTTTCGGGAACTCTTTTTGGGCTTGTTTTTCGTTACCGTAGGCATGACGATCGACACGCCATCGTTTCTTTCTGCTTGGCCGAGCGTCCTCGGGTGCACGGCGCTGTTTATTGTGGGCAAGGCATTGTTAGTTGTCCTGGTTGGAACGTTCGCCCGCTGGTCGCGTGGAGTCGCCGTGCGCACCGCGTTGATCCTTGCTCACGGCGGAGAGTTTGGTCTCTTACTCTTGTCCGAGGCATTCCAAGGCGAGTTGCTGCCAGCGCAGGTCGCGCAGCCGTTGCTCGGCGGCCTGCTCCTCAGTATGGCCGTGGCCCCGTTTCTAATCGGGCGCAACGAGCAGCTCGCCCGCCGCCTCGCAAGAGTGCGGCCGTCGAGTGCCGAGGAGGACCAAGAAGCCTGGGTACAAGCGGAGCACGAGCGGCTCGAAGGGCATGTCCTGCTCTTGGGCTGCGGCCGCGTGGGTCGGCTGGTGGCGGCGGTGCTCGAAGCAGCCGAGGTGCCGTACTTAGCTTTCGAGTCAGACCCTGCGCGGTTTCAAGAAGCCAAGCGCCAAGGCCACCGTGTAATCCTCGCCGATGCCGGGCGTTTGCGGCTTTTGGACGCCGCGGGCGTGGCACGCTGCAAGCTCATCGTGATGACTTTCAGTTACCCGCGATTGGTCGAGCGCATCCTGCACCATGCCCGCGAGCGCAACCCGGCGGTGCCGGCGATTGTCAGCGCCAACGAAGAAACTGAGCTTCCGATGCTGGCGCAAGCTGGGGTAACCGCTGTGTTCCCAGAAAACCTGGCGGTTGGCCTGGCCTTGGGAAATCAGGCACTTTTGCTATTGGGCCGCTCGCACGAGGAGGCCGCGCGAGTGGTCACGGAGCTGCGCGCCTTGCTCAATCCGGAGTTAGCTGGCCACATCGGGGTGTAAGCCACAAGGGTCCGCTATGGTTGTCAAAACACGCACGTCCATGCATTTTGCCCTGGGGTCATGCCGTGCTGACAGGAAGGGCCCAGCGAGACTCTGAATCCAACGTCGAGAGGTTGATTGCATGACATCAGAACGCGACCGTAGAATCGTGTTGATTGCGCCCCCGGGGGCAGGCAAAAGCACGCAAGCCACACGCTTGGCAGAGCAGCTCGGAATTCCTTGGATTTCTACCGGGGAGCTGCTGCGTGCGGCCGTGCGCGACGGCACGCCTCTAGGACAAGCGGCCAGAGGGTATATGGACCGTGGGGAGATGGTGCCGGACGATGTGGTGATCGCACTCGTGCGCGAGCGACTGGCGAGCCCCGACTGTCAAAACGGCTTCATCTTGGATGGCTTTCCGCGCACGACCGCACAGGCCGAAGCTTTGCGCGCCGCTGGGGTGACCCTCGATTACGTGATTGAACTAGACCTCGACGACGCTGAAGCCATCCTGCGCCTCAGCGGACGCCGAGTGCACCCTGCCTCAGGTCGTACGTACCATGTCGTGTTCCATCCCCCCAAGGTGGCAGGCAAGGACGATGTCACGGGAGAGGATCTGGTCCAGCGGGCCGACGACAGCGAGGAGGCCGTGCGCACCCGACTTCAAGTGTACCGGCAGCAAACGGAACCCGTGGTGCGATGGTACCGCCAGTGGGCCGCACTGAACGACCCACAAGCGCCCCGGTATTACCGAGTATCGGCTGCTGGTACGCCCGATGAGGTCGCGGCGCGCTTAGCTGCGGTGCTTCAGCCGGGCGGAGAGCAGGCTCGCGCTGCAGCCTCGCCGGCCTAACCCTGAGCGCAAAGAGTACGAGGGAAATGGTCGCGCTCCCCAGCGCGGCCGGCAGCGAGTGGTGAAGGCGCCCGAACGATCCATCGAGAACGGTCACCCGGGCACAGCGGAACCTTCGCTGGCCCATGCCTTACTCGCTGCCCGCCGATTTTTACAAATCACTTGGGCGTTTGCGGCCGCCGTTCCCCGCTTTCTTTGGCTGCGGTGGCAACTGCGCGGGCAAAGCGACGCGAGCGCCCGCGCCCTGGGGCGCACCTTGGTCCACTTGTGCAGCCGCTTGGGGGCCACGTTCATCAAGATCGGGCAAATTGTGTCGAGCCGCAGCGACTTGCTGCCGGCAAGCTTCGCGCGCGAACTTGCGGCTCTGCAAGACCGCGTGCCGCCGTTTCCATGGGCAACGGTGCGGACCATCGTGGAAACCGAGTTGGGCCGCCCCCTGGCCGAGTTGTTTGCCGAATTTTCCGACGAGCCGGTGGCTGCCGCTTCGGTCGCGCAAGTGCACCGGGCGGTGTGGCGCGACAGCGGAGAAATCGTGGCGGTCAAGGTGCGGCGGCCGGACGTGTTGGAAAAGATCCAGCTCGACCGCGCGGTGCTCCTGTTTTGCAGTCGGTGGCTGGAACGTTTGTTTCCCTCCCTGCGGCTGGTTTCGCTGCACATGCAAATGGCGCAATTTTGTGATGCCGTCGAACGGCAGGTGCACTTCGAGAACGAAGCGCGCAACAACGAACGC
Organism: Candidatus Binatia bacterium; assembly: GCA_026415395.1. Classification (NCBI taxonomy): domain Bacteria; phylum Candidatus Binatota; class Binatia (SeqCode); species Binatia bacterium. Next base: position 3,525 of record JAOAHD010000012.1, read on the forward strand.
TTTCGCGCCAACTTTGCTGGCGATCCTGACATCTCCTTTCCGCGCCTGCTGCGCGAAGCATGCACCGATGCGGTGCTGGTGATGGAGTTCATCGACGGCTTGCAGGAGGCCGACTTGGACCACGCCGCTCTCGATCGCAACCGCATTGTCGCTGCCGGCGTGCGTTGCGTCGGCAAGATGGTGTTCGAGCACGGCTTCGTGCACGCGGATTTGCACCCGGGCAACCTGCGCTTCCTTCCGCCGGGGAGGATCGTGCTGCTCGATCTCGGTTTGGTCGGAGAACTCACACCGGCAGATCGGCAGATCACCGCCGAAACTTTGCTAGCTTTGGTGCAGGGCGATGGCCGGCGCGTGGCGCGCTTGTTTTACGACAATGCGCCGTTTCGCAACGTGCCGGACTACGCCGCATACGAACACGAGATGGAGCAGTTGGTCGGCGAGCTTCGTGGCCGCAGCTTAGCGTCGGCGGAGTTTTCCCGCGACATCGCCAAGATTTTCGACGTTCTTCGGCGCCATCGCGTCCAAGCGCGCGGGCACATGACCATGGTGAATTTGGCGCTCATGACCGCGGAGGGTTTGGGCAAGCGCCTCGACCCCTCATTGGTGCTGGCCGAGGCAGCCCTCCCCTACCTGCTTGCCGGAGTTGGCGGCACCGAAGCGCGAACGCCCGACTCACCCCTGCCCTTGCATACTCCCTTCGCTAGCAGCGAGAGCGGCACGCAGCTTCGCGGCTAGCTCGGCAAGCTCTTGCGGGTCGCCCGCTTGCCGCGCATGCAGGCGCAGGGGCTCGCCCTCCGCACGGGGCATCAAGTGCATGTGGTAGTGGAATACCGTTTGGCCGGCGGCAGCCCCGTTGAGTTGGAACACCATGAGCCCAGCAGGGCGCACCACCGCGCGCAAGGCGTGCGCGACTTTTTTGGCCACTGCCGCGACCGCCACGAGAGCCGCAGCATCGGCTTCGAACAAGTCGGCGTAGTGCGCCTTGGTAACCACCAGGGTATGTCCGGCGCTGACGGGAAAAATGTCGAGAAACACAATGACGCACTCGTCCTCGTACACGCGATGCGCGGGGGCCTCCCCGCGAACAATCTTGCAAAAGATGCACGATTGCATGCCCGACTGCCTACTTCGTTTGCGCGCGCCAAGCTAGCCTGGTCTATGTTGCCCGCTCCTCACCATGGGCCACTCGCCTAACTGGGCGCCAGAGGTGCCTAGGCGCTCTCTTGGATTCTGGCATGCCTAGCTGCGAGCATCGTGCACCCCTTCCGCTTCGGCATCCACTTCCACTCCGGCTAGCACCGTGCTCGAGCCAAAAGCAGCCGCGGATCCGCGGCTTTGCGCGGTTGTTGCCGGCACGGAGAGACTTGCCCGCACCACCCAACGGGACACCAAACGCGGAGCGCGTGTGACCAGTGCCTCTCCGGGTGCGCGGTGAACGACGAGTTACTTGCCTGGCCAGGGTCTCCAGAGCCGCCGGACGCCGAACGCAGCGAGGCCTGCCGACAGCGCCGCCAAGCCCCACAGCGGAGCGACCGGCACCGGAGCCGCACTCCCCCAGAGCGTTTCGTACGCACCCACGTCGCAGCGCAGCCCTTGGGGGCGGCCGATCCCACGCTGATCGGCCGCGACCGGGGCGTTGCTCATGTCCATGCACTGCCCGAGCGGCACGCCATCGATCGCCACACTGCCAGCAAAGAGCGCATGCGTGTCGGTCGGACCGCCATAGTTGGCGAGGGGTCCAAGATTGAGCTGCGTCGAGGTGACTTGAGTGAACGAACTGCAGCTCGCATCGGTGGCGAGGTTCACTCCACTGGCCGTTACAGCTCCACTGCAATTGCTCGAGATGTTGTCTCCCACGATCGAATTCCGCACGGCAAAGCTGCCCGACGCCCCGTTGTTGTTCTGGATCCCCCCACCAGCCGCGTTGTTCGCCACCGTAACGAAGCTCGCAGTCACCGTGCCGCTGGGGTCGTTCAAGATGGCGCCTCCCATACCCATAAAGGAGAAGTTGGCCGAAAGAGTACAATTCAACAACATCAACTGCCCAATGTTGTAAATGCCGCCGCCAAACCAGGCCGCGTTGTTTGCGATCGTGCTGTCGACAATGCTTGCAGTGCCGTTGTTCCAAATGCCGCCGCCTATGTTGGTTGGAGGTACAACAAGGGCATAGTTGTTAGCCACAGTGCTACGCTCGATCGTCAGGATGACTCCCTGGCCATTGGCGATTCCTCCGCCGAGCCCCTGGGAGAGATTGCCGATCACCAGGCTATCGGTCATGCGCACCGTGCCGCTGGACGGCCCGGCCGCAATTCCTCCGCCTTCGGCCATCGCGAAATTCTCCTCGATCCTGCTGTTGCGGAGCAGCAAAGTGGCCCCAGGAGCCACCAACACACCGCCGCCGGTGGGGTCGGAACCGCCGGACCCATCGGCGCACCCGAAAGAGATCGCGACGCCACTCAGCTTCAACACTGCGTTGTTCTGGACGTGGAAGATGCGAAACTCACCCGCAACACTTCCGCCGTCGGGGTCACAGTCGAGCTGAAAATCGCGCGCGACCAGTGTATTGTTCCCTTGGATGGTGACTGTGCTTCCTGTGGTGACGTCGAGGTCGTCCTCATCCGCAGCATTCTCGTCTCCGTTGTTTGGGTCCCGCGATAACGTATACGTTTGCCCGGCCTGCAACACGATGGTGTCAGCTCCTGAACCCGCACCGCAATCGCTCGACCCGCTTTGATTGTCGTTGTTGGCATTGATCACCGCCTCGCGTAACGAGCATTCGCCGTTCGTGTTGCGCTCGTCGGCCGTCGTCGTAACCGAAATGGTGGCGGCTCCTGCCGGCAGGCACCCGAGGAAGCAAATCAGCCCACAAAAAAACGCCGCTGTGCCTAGGCTCACTCGCAGCACGCGCTCGTCGCTAACCCGTAGGCGACACTTGCTAGCCCGCATCGTCCCGTTCCTTTCTCCTTTCCCGCCTCCATGCTGGGCCGAGTGGAACGTCGGCGAACCTGCAATACGGGTAAGGCGTAAGCAGCAGCGGCCCAGGGCATGAATACTCGACTTGAACTATTGTTCCGCACAGTCCTCCTCGACCTTGAGGGCCGCGAGCCCGGGGCTGCTGGGGAAGTGACCCGCAGGGTACGTCACTCGTCGCCTACTACGGATTGCCGCCACCAGTCAAGCGAAAACTGCGGCAGAACCGTTATCAGGATTGGGGAGCAGAGTTCTCGAATAGGGCGCTGGCTTCGGAGCGAGCAATAGGGGCAAGGGGATCGCGAGCGTTAATCGCGAAGGACACGATCGTGCGGCCACCAGCCGGTCGCCCCCCCCACGCGAGTGTGGCGGATGGCAACAGCGTGCCGTGGATGTGCACTCCCTTGGGTCTTCGATGAGCAAGCGCCCAGGTTGACAACTCTGCGCCACATCAGCGAAACGGAAGCCGTGAAGTGGTTCTTGCTCGCGGTTGGGGCCGCGCTGGTGTTGATCGGGGCAACGGTGTTGTACATGCTCCCGAATGCGGTGGACCGCCGCTTCAACCGCATTCTCCCTGCCGACCCTTACCCAGTGCGCGACGACGTCCGTACTTGGTTTCAGGGCTTGTTTGTCGCCGACCTGCATGCCGATACGCTGCTGTGGCAGCGGGAACTTGGCGTGGAAGCCGATCATGGGCATGTCGACCTACCCCGCTTGCTGCGCGGCAATGTGGCCCTCCAGGTGTTCACCGCAGTCACTAAAGTCCCAACCGGTTTAAATTACGAAGCGAACGACGCTCATTCGGACATGATCCGTTGGCTTGCGGTCATCCAGCGCTGGCCCTGGCCCACGTGGAACAGCTTGCTGGAACGCGCACTGTACCAAAGCGAACGCTTGCGGGTGGCTGCCGAGGCGGCGCACGGTCAACTGCTTCTCGTCCGCAACCAGCAGGACTTGCAAGCCCTGATGGCCGAGCGACAGCGAGGCCGCGGGGTGGTAGGCGCCGTGCTCGGCGTCGAGGGCTTGCATTGTCTCGAAGGGCGAGCGGAAAACCTCGAGCGCCTTTACGAAGCTGGCTACCGCGCCGTCGGCCTCGCGCACTTTTTCGATAATGAAATCGGTGGCTCGGCCCACGGTCAGGAAAAGGGCGGGCTTACGGCGTTGGGAGCCGAGGTGGTTCGCCGCGCCGAAGCTCGCGGCATGATTATTGACCTCGCCCATGCCTCACCCGCGCTCTTTGCCGACGTCATTGCGCGAGTGACCCGGCCGCCGATTGTCTCCCACACCGGGGTGAAGGGGACGTGCGGTTCGGTGCGCAACCTATCGGACGAACAGCTACGCGCCGTGGCGGCGAAAGGCGGCGTGGTGGGCATCGGGTACTGGGACGGCGCTGTGTGCGAGCCCAAGCTAGCGAACGTCGTGCGCGCGATTGTTTATGCCGTGCGCTTGATCGGTGCGGAACATGTGGCGCTTGGCTCGGATTTCGATGGTGGAACCACGACGCCGTTCGACACCACCGGGATCGTCCAACTTGCCCAAGCCTTGCTGGATGCGGGACTCACCCGACCGGAAGTGGCCCTGGTCCTCGGTGGCAATGTGCAACGGCTCTTTGCTCAGTTGCTACCGTGAACAGGCGCCAAACCGCGAACGAGGGCCATGAGGATGGGAGGATGCGATGGCGCGCGCTGTGAGCGCCGATGAACTGTTGCGAGCCTTGCAAGAAGCAGCACCGCGCCCGCTGACCATCGCAGAGCTGGCCCGCCGGCTGGACCTGGGAAGCTACGACCGCCGCCAAATCAAAGCCGCACTCGAAGCGGCGGTTGCTGAGCAAAAGCTTCGTCGGATTGGCAAGACGCGCTACCAGTGGATCCGCATGCCCGAGGTGCGCAAGCTCACTCAGCCGCGTCCCCAGGCGCGCCCGCGCTTGGCCGTGGAGGAAGCACGATTCGAAGGGCGTTACCACCGTGTGCGCGGCGGTTACGGTTTCGTGGAAATTCTCGGCATGGCGGCCCGCCACTTCCCGCGCGACGTCCTCATTCCCGCCGGGTTCGAAAACGGTGCGATGCACGGCGACCGAGTCGAGATCGAAGTGGTGCGTCGCGATCCACGGCTGCGGCGGGTGGTGGGCCGGGTCACGCGCGTCGTCTCCTCCGTCCACGAGAAAATTCTCGGCACCTTGGAGCCGACGAGGCGGGGCTGGCAACTGGTGCCGGAGCTCGATGTCTTGCCCACGGTGGACATCGTCGGCCCGCAACAGCCGCGGCGCGACCAAGCTGGCTTGATTGCCCAGGTGCGCATCGTTCGTCCGCCCACGGCGATGCGCCCACCCGCCGGTGAGCTCGAAGTGGTGCTCGGGCCCGTCGAGCATCCCGACGTGCAATTCGCCATCATTGCCGCGGAACATGGTCTTAAAACGGAGTTCCCCCCGGAGGCGCTCGCCGAGGCCAAGCGGCTACCCGATGACCCGGAGCCGAGCGACTACGCCGCGCGGCGCGACTTGCGCGACTTGCCCTTCGTGACCATCGACGGCGAGACTGCGCGCGACTTCGATGATGCCGTGTGCTTGCAGCACATCAGCGCCGGGAATCGCATTCTTTGGGTGGCCATTGCTGATGTGTCGCACTACGTGCCGGAGGGCTCGGCGCTCGACCGGGAAGCCCTGGCGCGCGGCACCAGCGTATATTTCCCCGACCGCGCCATCCCCATGTTCCCAGAACAACTCTCCAACCAGTTGTGCTCGCTGGTACCGGAGCGGGATCGCTTAGTACTCGTGGCGGAGCTGCATTACGATCGCCACGGGCATCGCCAGCATGCAGAGTTTTATCCGGCTGTAATCCGGAGCCGGGCCCGGCTGACCTACACAAAGGTGGCCGCAGTGATTTCGGATGCCGTGTCGGCGGAAATCGATGCATGGCGGGCCTCGCTCGGCCCTTTGCTCGACGACTTGCGCGCCATGCACGCACTGATGCAGCAGTTGAACCGCGCCCGGCTTGCGGCCGGCTCGCTCGACCTGGATTTGCCCGAAGCCTTGATCGATCTCTCCGAAGAAGGGCGCAGCGTGGGCGTGCGGCTGCTGCTGCGCAACGACGCCCACCGCATTATCGAGGAGTTCATGCTGGAAGCCAACCGCGCGGTGGCCATGTTCTTGCGCGAGCACCGTGTGCCCTTCCCATATCGGATTCACGAACCACCCGACCCGAATGACATCGAACAGCTCAACCGCTTCTTAGTGCGCTTCGGCTTTCGCGTGCAGTACGAGGGGCGCGTCCGCCCACACGATGTCGCGCGTGTGCTGAAACAAATTGAAGGGCACCCGCTCGCGCGGGTGCTCTCGCGCCAGGTGCTCCGGGCCTTGAAACAAGCGCAGTACAGCACCGTGAACGTCGGACATTTCGGCTTGGCTTTTCCCGTGTACTGCCATTTCACCTCCCCGATTCGCCGTTACCCAGACCTGCTGGTTCACCGGCAGTTGCGGCGGGTTCTGGCGGGCGAGGTTGACGAAGGCAGGGAACTTGCCGAACAGCTCGAAGCGATGTCCGTCCAGTGCTCGCAGTGCGAGCGGCAAGCGGTGGAGGCTGAACGTGCCATGCTCGACCTCAAGAAGTGCGAATTCATGTTCGATCACTTGCTGGAGCCCGAACCTGGCACCATCGTCAGCGTGACCAACTTTGGCTGCTTCGTCGAGCTCGATGCGTATCCCATCGAGGGTTTGCTCAAACCGGAAAGCTTTCCGGACGACCGCTACTTCTATCACGACGAACAGCTTGCATGGGTCGGGGCCCGCCGCCGGCAGCGCTTCACCATTGGCGATCGCGTACGGGTGGAGTGCACGAACGTATCGCTCCGGCGCCGGGAGATTGATTTTGCCTTCCTGGAACGGCTCCCGGCTGCGGGATCGGAGGCGAGAGAGCGGAGCGCGGAGCTGCGGCCGAAGAAGCGTCGCGAGCGTAAGGGTCGTCGTTGAACGCACGGCCGGACTCGCCCCTGTGCCACGACTGTGTAAAAAACGGATCGCATGACCCAGAACTTCAACTTTCATCCGTTCGACGAAAGCACCCGGCGCAATCCCTTTCCTGTGTACGCTCAGGCGCGCCGCACCTGCCCGGTGTACGAGCACGAGGGTTTACCGGTGGTGTCGATCTTCCGCTATGCGGACATTTTGGAAATCTTGCGCGACCCGCACACCTGGTCGAACGTATTCCCGCCGCCCCCAGGTTTCGCGCGCCCGGATCACCTGCCGCCGAGTATGCTCATGCTCGATCCCCCGGAGCACACCCGCCTCCGCAGCCTGGTGAACCAAGCCTTCACCCCGCGCCGAGTGCGAGCCCTCGAGAAGCGGATCGAAGAAATTGCCGAGGGGTTGGCTCGCGAGTTGGTTGCCCAGCGCACGTGCGACTTTGTGGCGACCTTTGCTTACCCCTTGCCGGTGATTGTGATTGCCGAACTCCTTGGCATTCCTGCGGAAGACCGCGAGCAGTTCCGGGAGTGGTCCGATGCCTTGGTGGAACACTTGGGCGGCGGCATTTTGGCTCCTCCTGCGCCAGAGGTGGTGTGGAAGGAGCTGGCGACCATTGAGGCCATGCGCGGGTACTTTGCCGAGAAGGCCGCAGAGCGCCGCCGGGCACTAAAAGACGACCTTCTTTCTGCCTTAGTGGCCGCTGAGGTCGAGGGCTCGCGGCTGAGCTTCGACGAAATGTTGCAAATGCTCGTGCTGCTCTTGGTTGCCGGGAACGAAACCACGCGCAACTTACTGAGCAACGCCGTCTGGACCTTGCTGGAACATCCCGACGCGCTCGCCCGTTTGCGGGCGGAGCCGGAGCTCGTGCCGTCAGCGGTGGAAGAGGTGTTGCGCTTTGCCAGCCCGATCCAGTGCGACGTCCGCCGCTTAGTGCGGGATACGGAAGTGGCGGGCCAGCGGATCGAAGCCGAGAAGATCGCGCTGCTTTGGCTGGGAGCGGCGAACCGTGACGAAACCGTGTTCCCCGAAGCCGAGCGGTTTGACATTGCGCGGGCGGACAATCGCCACTTGGCCTTCGGCTTCGGGCCACACTACTGCTTAGGTGCCAACCTCGCCCGTTTGGAAGCGCAAGTCGCGTTACGCGTCCTACTGGCCCGCACGCGCACTTGGCGCTTGGCGACATCCGAGCCTTTGCCGATGCACCCCAGCTTGATTTTCCGCGCATTCACCCGTTTGCCGCTGGAGGTCGAAGGATGAAGCACGCACCCGGATTCTTGCGCTTGGTCGAAGCCGCACGCCGACAAATCAAAGAGGTGAGCATCGACGAGGTGAAAGACATGCTCGCCCGCGGTGAGCCGGTGTTGCTGCTCGATGTGCGCGAAGAAAGTGAGTGGCAGCGCGGGCACCTGCCCGGAGCAAAGCACTTGTGCAAGGGCGTGCTCGAGCGCGACATCGAAAGCCTGTGCCCCGATGTGCACACGCCGATTGTGCTCTACTGCGGGGGAGGTTACCGCTCGGCCTTGGCGGCGGAAAACCTCCAGCGGATGGGTTACACGCGCGTGGCCTCGATGTGGGGTGGCTGGCGCGCCTGGGTGGATGCGGGCTACCCGACAGAAAACTAAGCGGTGCCCACCGCAAGCTTACGCGCGCGCTTGTCCCGCCAGCGCACGCAGTGGCCGTGGCAAAGGAAACGAAACGTCTTCGTGCGCGGCTTCCACCGTTTCCACCCGCGTGAACCCGTACCCGGCTAGGTGCGCAATGGCGCGTTGGACCAAATGTTCAGGAGTCGATGCTCCGGCGGTGAGGCCGACTCGGTGCACGGGAGCGAGCCAGTTCGTCTCAATCGCTTCAGCCCGCTCGATCAGATGGGCCATCGCCCCTTGTTTGCGGGCAACTTCGACCAGGCGATTCGCATTGCTCGAGGTGGGTGAGCCGAGAACCAACACGAGCGGGGCACGGCGAGCGAGTTCTTTGACCGCCAGTTGCCGGTTTTGCGTCGCGTAACAAATGTCATCGCGCGCCGGCAGGCGGATATTCGGAAAGCGCGCCTGCAACGCAGCAAGGATTTCTTTGGTGTCGTCCACCGACAGCGTAGTTTGCGTGACCACAGCGAGCTTCTCCGGCTGGCGAACCACGAGACGTTCTACGTCCTCCGGGCTTTCCACCAAATACATCCGCTCCGGAGCATGGCCCATCGTTCCCTCCACCTCCACGTGGCCGCGATGACCAACCATGACAATTTCGTAGCCCTCCCGCGCGTAGCGCAGTACCTGCAGGTGTACTTTGGTAACGAGCGGGCAGGTGGCGTCGATGACGCGCAAATTGCGTGCCCGCGCCTCGGCGCGCACGGCGGGCGATACCCCGTGGGCGCTAAAGATGAGCAGTGCCCCTTTGGGGACGTCCGCCACATGGTCGACGAAGCGCGCCCCGGCCGCACGCAACTCTTCGACCACATGCCGATTGTGCACGATCTCATGGCGCACCCAAATGGGCGGCCCGTAGCGCTCGAGAACCAAGCGGACGATTTCGACTGCGTACGACACACCGGCACAAAATCCCCGCGGGCTCGCAAGGAGCACGGTGCGCTCGGACTGCGGCTCGGCCGCCTTTGCCATGGCTTCTTCAAGGTGGCAGGCGGGGAAGCTGAGATCAAGCTTTCTAAAAAGCGATTGGCGGCTGAGGCCCGCGTGTTGCTTCTTAGATGTCGGAAGCCCGCCGGTTCGTGCCGTACTGCGGCTGGTAGGCGAGCAGCGGAACGGTTAGGCAGAGAACCGCACCCTTCGAGGCACGCTTGTTGATAGCCAGGAGATCAGCCCATGCTCGTACGTGATTTGATGCAAACGGAAGTGGTCACCCTCAACGCCCGCGATCATCTCGACCTCGCCGACTCTTTGATGCGTTTGGGGCGCATTCGCCATATGCCCGTGGTGGAGGACGGCAAACTCGTCGGCATTCTCTCTCAGCGCGATTTGTTTCGCGCTGGGATTTCCACGGTCCTCCACCTGCGTCCGTCTGCAGAGCGCGAGTGGCTCGCCAAAATTCCCGTGCGCGAAGTGATGACGGCTCCCGTGATCACAGCCACGCCAAACATGCCGGTGCGGCAAGCTGTGAACCTCCTGCTCGAACACAAAATCGGTTGCCTGCCGGTGGTCGATCGCGGAGAGCTCGTCGGCTTGGTGAGCGAGACGGACTTTTTGCGCTACCTCGCGCGCCTGCTCGACTTGTGGGATACCAAGCAAGACTTACCCGGCCTCGAAGAGCCCGAATGACGTCAAGCTACAGGTCAAACGACGATGGGAAACGCCACACAGAAATCGGCAGGGATCAGAGGGAGAATCTTGATTGCCGAGGACGAGGCGGCGGTTCTGGAAAGCCTCGGCGAAGTTCTCCGCGAAGAGGGCTATGAAGTCGTTGCCGTGAACGATGGCACGGCAGCGTTGCGCGCCCTCGAGGACAGTGAGTTCGATCTCATCTTGTCCGACATTCGCATGCCCGGAGCGGACGGGCTCGCGGTACTCCGTCGGGCCCGCGAGATTGCGCCGCAAACCTTGGTGTTGCTCATGACGGCCCATGCCACCGTAGAGACCGCCGTCGAGGCGATTCGGCGCGGGGCACAGGATTATCTGCTGAAGCCCATCATTTTCGACGACTTGCTGCACAAGATCGACCATCTCCTCACCCACCGGCGCATCGCTTGGGAAAACCAGTTGTTGCGCAGCCAGGTCGAGCGGCAGTGGGACTTCGAGAATTTGGTCGGCCGCTCCGCAGCGATGCGCGAAGTGATGGAGTTGGTTCGCCGCGTCGCCCCGACGCCGAGCACGGTGTTAATTACCGGGGAAAGCGGTGTCGGTAAGGAGGTGGTCGCTCGCGCGATCCACCACTTCAGCGAATACCGCGACCGCATTTTTTTGCCGGTCAATTGCGGCGCGATCCCCGAAACTTTGTTGGAGAGCCAGCTCTTTGGGCATATGCGTGGCTCCTTTACGGGAGCGATCGCCAACCAAGAAGGGCTATTCCAGCGAGCACGCGGGGGAACCATTTTCCTCGACGAAATTGCCGACATGCCGCTGTCGCTGCAGGTAAAAATCCTACGGGCGATCGAGGCGAAGGAGATCCTACCCATTGGCGCTTCGACGCCCATCAAAGTCGAGGTCCGCATCATTGCAGCCACCAACCACGACTTGAAAAAGGCGGTCGAGGAAGGGCGGTTTCGCGAGGACCTGTACTACCGCTTGAACGTGTTCAACATCGACATTCCTCCGCTCCGTGAGCGGCGCGAAGATATCCCGTTGCTCGTCGACCACTTCATTCGGCTCCACAACCGCGAACTCAAGAAGAATTTCAAGGGTGCAGACAGCGCTACCCTGAAGCTCCTGATGTCGCTGCCGTGGAAAGGCAACGTCCGCGAGCTCGACAACGTGATCGAGCACGCCATGATTTTGGGCGATGGCGATTGGATTACTGTGCGCGACCTGCCGCGCGCCTTGCAGCAAGACGTGGGCATGGTTGCCGAAATCCCCGACACCGACAACTTGCGCGAGGCCGTCCGTGCCTTCGAGAAGGCACACATCCAATCCGTGCTGGCCAAGTGTAACCAGGACAAGCGGCAGGCAGCCCAGCGCTTGGGGGTGTCGCTTTCCTCGCTCTACCGCAAAATGGAGGAACTCGGTATCCCGCTGCAGGCGGAGCGCCCTTTGAGCGAGTAGCGGTCTGCGCTCGCTCTTTCCCATCGGGACGCTCAGAATGAGCGGGTGGCGGGCGCAGGGGCAACCGCCTGGTCGCCCGCATTGCCGGTGAAGGCCACGGCGACCACGGCGCGATGAAATCTTCCGATCGCCACGCCGGGCCGGTGAAGTGCGAGGGGGCAGCGGGCTCGACGCCTGCCGTCGCTGCGCGAGGCCAGCCCGGACCGCTGGCTTGCGCACTAGCTCTTTAGGGCTGGCCAAGATAGATAACCGCCAGCCATGGTTCCGGAAGAACTGCTGCGGCAACTGTCGTTCGACGCCAAACGGCGTCAGCGCCGGCTTGAATTTCTCAACATTGGCCCGCGCGACGAGGAGTTGCTGCATGAGATCCGGGAATTCGGCCGTGCCCATGTGGATGAGATTGTCGAAGAGTTTTACCGCCACCTCGAGCGATTCGAAGAAACGCGTGCCCTTTTAGGCAGTGCGGAGCGCATCGCGCGACTGAAAAAAACCCAGCGAGCGTACTTTCTCCGCATGCTCGAAGGGCAGTTCGATGCTCAGTACTTCGAGAGCCGATTGCGCGTGGGCGACGCCCACCAGCGCATCGACATGGCCCCCGAGTGGTACCTGGGCGCTTTCGCCTTGTACTTGCGGCTGCTCATTGAGCGTTTGCGCAGCCATTACTCTCACAATCCGGACCGCTTGTGCGCCATCGTGGAAACGCTGACGAAGGTGATTTTCCTCGACGCCAGCTTAGCCATCGATGCGTACATCGCGGGCGGTTACGTGCAACGGGCACTTGCCGAACAATTGGCCCAGATGGCTCAGGCTGCTCAGCGTGCCCTGCAGGAGAAGGAGGAGCTCGAGCGGCTGAAAACCGATCTCACCAACATGATCGTGCACGACCTCAAAGGGCCGATTGGTGGGATCCTAACGGTGACGCAACTGGCTTTGCGGAAACGCGGCTCCAGCGAAGAGGCCCACCTCAAGCGCTTCGAGCAAATCCAGCGCAGCGCCCGCGATCTGTTGCGCATGATCGAGAACTTACTCGAGATCGATCAAATGGAAAGCGGCCGCTTGGAGCTGCGGGTCGAGGCCGTGGAACTCGAGCCGCTACTGCAAGAGTGCGCGAGCGAGTACCGAGCAGCCGCAGAGATGGCGGGCCAAACTTTGACCGTCGAGGTAAACGGCGATCTCCCGGTACTCGCCACTGATCGTTGGCTGCTGCGGCGAATTTTGAACAACTTAGTCGTGAACGCCATTCGCCATGCTGGATCGGGGGTCAAAATCACCTTGGGCGCACGGGCCAACGGCGAGCGCGTGGAAGTGTTCGTTACCGATACCGGTCGCGGCATTCCAACGGAAGAGCAAGCGACGTTGTTCGACAAGCATCGGCACGGCTCGCGGGGGACCCACCGCGAAGATACGGGCCTTGGCCTCGTGTTTTGCAAGATGGCAGCGGAAACCATGGGCGGCTCCATCAGCGTGTGGAGCGAGCCGAACGTCGGCACGCGCTTCACGGTGACTCTCCCAAGCTCCTGAGTACCCCAGCGAGGTACAACCCCAGCGCGAGTGTCCGGTCCCAGACACACAACAGAGCACGCGGTTCATGCAAAAGAACCTGCAGGTGCGCTCGAGCCGAAAAGCTCGCACCCTGGTGCCTCTTCCAGGCAGAGCCTCTAAGCAACGCACAAACAGGGTCGCGGGGGCTGCGCGCACCCCACAACCCAGATCAGAGAGAACACGTGGGATCACCACCCGCTTAGTCGCCTCTTCACGCATGGCAGGGTGTGTCGTGGGGAGGAATTGCCCGGCGGTTACCGAATGACACGGAGAAGGGTTTCCCTTGGTTCTCTGGCGCACGCCGAGGCGTTCCACGCGCGCAGCTCAGGAGTCGGACACCCGCTGCGCGCCGCGGAGCTCAGCTTCCGTACAAGGACTGGAGACGGGCGATGAACTCGGGCCCGAACTCTTCCAGCGCTCGCTTCCGTGCTTCGGCGAGCGCTTCCTTGTCTTCGACGATTGTACCGAACCCTGTGGCCCGGCCTTCGCCAAAAGCTTCCGCTGTCGCGTAGAGGTAGCCATTGGCGACGTCCCACATCGCGCCCTGGACCATTGCCAGCGCATCGACGTTGGTATCGGGCACGAGCCATAAACCGACGATCGTCAAGTAGAGAACGGGAAATCCGTTCAGGTAACGATCTACTTGGCTCGCTGCTCGCATGATCAACACAGCGTCTGCGCCATGCTTGGCTGCGGCAAGCCGCACGCTTTTGACGTCGGTGCCACTCACTACGAGATCGGAGATCAAGAACAGGTCGGAGACGATCCCTTCTTTCACGAGGGCTTTCCGCCACGAGAGGATCTCTTGCTTGTCCTCATCGCTCCACCGCCCCAGGCTCGAGGGATAGAAGTGGTCGCGTGCTGGTGATTCCGGCAGCAAGTACACAGCGAGCTTAAACGGAAAGCGGAGCTGGGGGTCTGAGTTCGAGCGCGGCCTTGATGTCTGCGTCGGTGACCTCGAGTGGCTCGCTTGCCAGGCGCTGCCGGAGAGCGCCGCGGTCGAACCCGGAGCTGCAACCCACAACTACCAGCGCGCCCAGCAGGAGCAGAGCTCGACGCCCGTTCCCAGGATGCATCATTGCCACCGCCCTCCCTCGTGATGGCCCGAAATACGCGACAACCCGCGCTCAGGCAAGCACGTCGCTGAGCCTACCTCGAAGGTTCGCCACCAACAGCCCCGCGGCCCGCGCGCTGTTCTCAGCCGCAGACCACTCGACCTTCAGCCCTGGAGACAAAATGGACCGCTGAGAAGTCGCCAAACGCTAGGTCACGATCCCCAGGGTCGCCCGGGGGATGTCCGGGTGGGTAGAGCGTCGAAAAAGGCTGCGAACGAATGGCGCTCGGCGAGCCGTCAGCTGAGCTAAATTTCTCTCGGGCGGCGTCGCAGACTGGCTGTGCGGGCCCGGATACACGCTAGCTTGTGTGTTTCTGCCGAAGCTAAAGGGAAACGATTTTGTCCACCGGCCCTGCCCGGCGGTTCCGATGGATGCCGGCAGCGAATTCGTGGGCGTCCTCGCCCGTGCCAGCGCAGGTTGCCCGGTACTCCCTGTGGCGAGTTGCGCCACACCATCCGTAGTCGCAGAGCAGCGCTACTTGTGCCGGTGGGAGGAACGGCACACGGCGTGCCCGCCACGGTAGCATCGTTAACCCGGCTGAAGCTGTACTGCCGCTCCACATGAGCAGCCATGTGATGTCGAAGCGCAGGTCCTTTCCGCAGGCCCCGGTGGGGCAACCCCCGGCAAACGAGGGGCGGGAGCAACGCGAGAAACCAAAATCGCACCGCGGGGGCAGCGCACACCTTGCGTGCCCCCGCGGTGCGGTGTGAACAGCTCATTGAGGAATCAGGGCCACAGACGTGCTCGCCTCGGCAACCAAGCCGGAGTCATCCGTCATGGTCGCCCCTAGTGTCAGCGCGGAAGGCAAGGGCAAAGTCGTGTTCACCTGCAGCTTGAGTCGCACCTTGCCCGACGGTACCGGCAAATTGGCGAACCGCAAAACGTGATCCTCCACGCTCGAGGGCGGAGGCCAGGCACTGAGGAGCGTAATTTCGCGCGGTAAAACAATCACGAGTTCATTGTTCGCGGTCGCCCCATTGTAACGCGCGAGTAAGGTGGCGCTTTGCGACATCCGCCATTTGCTGGGCCCCTTGAGAAACACGCTGAGGCGTTCCTGTGACCGCACCACCGAGCGGTGTTCGCACACAGCCGCATTGCCCGCTGGGTCCTCAATGCTTGCCCACGAGTACAAAACCGTGCCGTCCGCCACGCTCGAGCTCACGCTACCATCGATCCGTACCATGCCTGCGGTGCGATAGAGATTCCGGTACTCGACCACGGAGCCTGCAACCGTGTCTGGCGGGGGCACAAAGGCGATTGGGGAAAAGCCGATCTCCGGCAACGACACGGTCAGGGTGTTGCTCGTTCCCGCGTTTTTGTACCGCGCAGCGTACCGAATTGGCGTGCCAGGGCGAGCGTACACTTGCGCTCGGAGAGCACAACTCAAGCGACCGGACGTGGTTACGCTCACGACCAGCGGATCGATTGCCTCCGCAAGCAGCTGCGTGCCGTTGTACAGGCGAGCGGTGTTCAGCAAGACTTGGCCCGGGCCGAGATCGGCAGGCAAACTCACATCAATGGTTGCCAGGCCTGCGGGTCCTTTATCAAAGCGATCCAGGTGGAGCCACACCCTGCGCCCGTCGGTCGTGATCACAGCATCGCTAGCGACGCGCAGCAGTTGCAGTGGCTCCGGCAGCGAATCTTCCAGCACAACATCGTTGAATGAAGTGCGACAAGGGTTGCTCCAGCGAAGCACGTAACTCACGCGCCCACCAGGACTCGCTAGGCCGACGTGGGTCTTGCTCAGGCGGATTTGACAATCATCCGGTAAGGCGGGTGTCAACGTCGGCGACGGCGATGGAGTTGGTGGCAGAGTACGTGTGCCCGCCGCAGTCGGCGTGGGAGTGCCCGTCGCTGTGCGGCTCGGCGTGTAGGTTGGCGTCGGAGTGCTGGTGGGCGGCGCGGTGCGGGTGGGCGTGTCCGTGCGTGTGGGAATGGGGGTGCGGCTCGGTGTTGGCGTTCTCGTGAAACTGCTGCCACCGCCGCCACCTCCGGACGTAGGCGACGGAGAGAACACGAGGCCTGCGGTAGGTGAAGGAGAAGGGGTCGGCGATGGGGAGAACGAGGGCGTGGCCGTCGGGGTTACAGTTGGCGTGAACGAGCTAGAGGCTGTGGGTGTTGGAGACCCGGTCCAGGAGGCCGTTGGCGATGCCGTGAACGTGGCGGTGGGTGAGGTGCTCGGCGTGGAGGTGGGAGAGGGGGTGACCGTTGCGCTGAACGTGGGCGTGGCGGACGGAGGCGCACTTGCTGTAAAGGTTGAGCTTGGCGTGTGCGTGGCAGTTTCCGTGGGGGTCCCGGTCGCACTCGGGGTGGCCGAAGGCGTGTGAGACGGCGTCGCCGTCAAGGTCCACGTGGGCGTTGCGCTTGGTGAGAAAGAGAGCGTGGGGGTCGGTGTGAAGCTGAGGGTTGGCGTGGCGGTTGGGGTCAGGGTTGGCGTCGCGCTCGCGCTGGCTGTGGGGGTGGGAGTCGAGGTTCCAGTGAAGGTCATTGTGTGCGTAGGCGAGTGGGTGGCAGTGAAGGTCTGCGTCGCACTGGGGGAAGGGGTGAGCGTAGGGGTAAATGTTGGAGTCGCGCTCGGGGTGAAGGTCAAGGTCGCAGTAAATGTCGCTGACGGCGTCGTCGTTGGGCTCGGAGAATTTGTGGGCGTCGGGGTTCTCGAGGGAGTATTTGTGGGAGTGCGCGTCGGGGTCACGGTCGGCGTGTTCGTTACCGTGGGCGTCGCGGTGGGGGTGAGAAACAAGCCACTACAGCCGTTCTCGCAAGTGTTGCCGGTGCCCCCCACCCACGTGCCGCCGCTGCTTCCGCCGCAAAGGGAATTGCACGTTGTGTTACACTGCGCAGCCCCAGTGGGGTTGTTGTAACATGCATTACAAGCATTGCAGGCACAACAGCCGGCAGCGGACACTGGCTTTGCTGTGGCGAGTACGAGGACAGCGGCGCCCAGGGAAGCGACGAGAGACCGCCTGCCAGTCACCAACAGCAGTCGCGGTACGAACATCGTGGACACAGACCTACTCCTTCGAACCGCGCCATCGCGTTGCTCCCGGCGAGGGAAGAACTCCCGCCGGCACCCAAGGGCTTACAGGCACGCTGCCTCCGCCAACCCTACCCCAGCCCGTTCAGTCCCGTTCCCCTGGGAACAGCGCGGTTCATGAAATGCATTGATGACGGCTCTCAGAATTAAAGCGGAACAGGGGTTTCGCAAGAAAAAAAATCTTAACCTCTTTATTCGAGGAACTGATTACCGGCGACAACCAACGAATGCGCGCTCTGAGCGGCGCGGGTAAAGCACGGTCGGAGTGAGGATGCCGTGAGAGCGGGGAGTCGTCCTGGAGGTTGTTCTCACCCAAGAGGCAAAAATGCTCTGAGTGACGTGAAAACTCCCGGCGGAGTGGCGACGCTCCTCGTTGGTCCCGATTGCGTTCGGTACGTTCGGCCCTTCCCTCACGGCCTGACCCTCGGGCACGACCCGTTCGACGCCGGGGAGCGGCGGCAACGAGCGTTTGCTTGCGGGTGCCCAGGGCCACCGTTCGTCTGTCGCACACCCTACAAAAGCCGCTTGTTCAGCTTACCTGCGATTCAGCCGACCGACTGGCAGTGGCGGCAAGATGCCGAGCTGCGCCGATCGCCGTGGCGTACTCAGCATGCGGCGGAACCAGGAATTCGCAGTCGAACAGCCCCGATGTGGCAAGCACGCGTTCGACGAACGGGCGCACACGAAGGAGTTTTCCGGTGAGCACAATCTCCCGTTGGCCGCACGCGCGTGCGGCTAACACGCTGAGCGAGACGATGACCTCGGCAATCATGTTGATCAAACCGCGAGCTTTGTCCTCGGCACGGGCATCGGCACCGAGCTTCCCAAAGTTGCTGGCAGTGGCGTGCGCGGGAAGGCGACCGACAGGGCCACCCGCAATATCCCCCACGGTTAGATCGACATGCGACAAATCGCCGCCTGCAGCCAGACGCTCGAGGGTTTCCAAGCGAGAGATTTGCAACAAGTGTTTTGCGAGCCCGAGCAGTGTGCCACCACCCACCCCGGTGCCCCCGACATGTTCCACCCGATCATGTTCCACCGACACCATCGCTGTTCCGGTGCCGAGGGAGACCACCAAGGCACGCTCCTTTCCCGCGAGACTCGCCCCGCCAACCCCGATGGCGATGATTTCCGGCACCTTGTGCACCGGAATGCCCAAGAGGTTGGTGCCGAGGTGGCGGGCACCGCCGCCGGTGGCAGCAATGGCGTGCACTGCGGCAAGCTCCACCCCGAGCTCGTGTGCGAGCTTCCCTAGGGCACCGGCGGCCGCAGCGGTCGGATCGTTCGCCTCCACCGACACCACCGGCAACGCCGCGGTGTCCAGAACCGCGTCGGTTGTGGAACCGCCGATGTCAATTCCAACAATCACCCGCGCGCTTCCTTCCCGTCGGTTTCAAGCGCTGGTCTCCAGATCGAGCCGTAGAGCGACCACGGCTCTCTTTCGCTCTACAGGGTACCCGCTCCACTTCGCCGCAGGCACGGCGCTGTGGGGCACGACCCGAAACCCCTCGCGGGAAAAAAATGCCTGTGCGGTGGGCACACTCGTACACGCAAACACGTAGCGGAGGCCAAGGGCGCGCGCGTCTGCCAATACGCGTGCCAGCAGCTTGCGGCCGATGCCCTCCCCCTTGAAACGCGTGATCGTGTAGAGGCCGATGATTTCGCCTGCACCCTCGGCGCGATAGCGCTCGCTTTCCAATGCGCACACACCGGCCAGGTGATGGGCACCTACAACCGCGCCGTACGCTTGCACAAGCAAGCGGGCAATTTCCTCCGGTGAACGGGGCTTAAGCACGCCCTCGCGCACGCCCCGGGCCAACAGCCGTTCCACCTCCGGAAAATCGTCGACACGAAGCCGTTCCACCGTGCAATAGTCCGATGACGTGAACAGCGTGCCCGAACCCGTGTAGGTGAACAGTTCTTCCGCCAAACCGCGCAAGCAGCACACATTCACAGAGCCGACGCCGGCGGCGAGCGCACGCCGGACGGCGGCAAACAGCGCGCGGCGGTGTCCGAGCCCGGCCCATTCGGCTTGGCCAACCGCCAACACCGCGTCGAGCATGCTCGCATCCATAAAGGGCAGGATCGTCCCCTTGCCATCGGCAATGCCGCCCTCCGGCTCGACGAGCACGAGCTTGTGCACCTGTAACTTGGCCGCAATTGCCGTGGCAAAATCGTGCACACGCGCTCGGTCTTCCTCTCCAGTGACGACGACAAACCAGCCGTGCTCGCGCAGCCTGAGCCATGCCCGCGCGAGAAAGTCGGCATCGACTTCCTGCTCACCACCGCGCAAATCGACGCGGCTTACCCGTGTACCCACGCGGCCGTTTGCGTCAAAAAGCGCTCCCGCAGTGGGATGGCGTGTAGCGATTTCTTGCAGCAATGCCTGGGTCCGACGCGGCACGGCGCTGCCCAACACCAAGACGAGCCTCGTTTCGTTCCGCACGAGATCGTCGACGAGCGAAACGAGCGACTGCAAAGCCTCAGCCTCATTGGGCAGTTCTTCACTCGGCAGGGCGAGCACCAGGGTGCGACGACGGAACTCCTCGAGATAAAACTCCTTTTCCGGAGCCCAGGCGGCATCCGCGATGGCGAGCTCGTTCGCTTTTTCGCAATTCATTGGCAACGGGAACGCTATCAAACAATATGCACCTGAGCGAGCAAGACAGTTCCGCTTCCGGAAGTTTGGAAAACCCGTCTCCCTGGATTTGCAAGCGCAACAACCGCCGTGCTTACGCAAAGCACGGAGCGGGCCCCGAGCCCCGGCGCTCGGATTGCTTTCAACTCTAGCTTTGCAACCTCTTGGCAACAGGAAAAGAGCGTGTGCGACGACGAGACGCGAACCCAAGCTGGGCAACACTTCGACCTCCGGAATAGTGCTCTGGCAGCGTTGCGCGCGTTCCCGGATCCCTGGTGGCTCCTCGACGATCACGGGAAAATCCTTTTCGCCAGCGACGTGCTCGGGGCATTGCTAGGGTTGCAGGGGACTGATTGCCGCGGCCTGACCTTGGCGGAACTCTGGCAGCGAGTAGGGGCACGGGTGATTCACGACGCCGAGGTGTTGCAGAGGTGGTCGGGGGCCAGTGCGCTCGTTGAGTGGAGAACGGGTCGGGGCGAGCAGCGCCGGGCCATCTTGCGCGAGACGGTTGTCGCTGCAGAGGGGGAGCCCGTGCGTGTGGCCGTGCTGCACGAAGTCAGTGCTTGCCTGGCGGAGCATGTAGCCCTAGCCGAGTGCCGCGATCGCTTTGCCGCGTTCATGGAGCATTTGCCCGGAGTGGCGTACATGAAAGATCCTGCGGGTCGCTATGTGTACGTGAGCCCCACGTTCGAGCGCCATTTTGGGAAGCCGCCCGATGCGTACGTTGGAAAGCGCGATGCTGAGGTGTGGCCGGCGGAGGTGGTGGAGCAACTCCGAGCGAGCGACGCAGCCGTGCTCGAGCGGCGGAGCGTGGTGCAAACCACCGAGCGCGTGCCGCAAGCCGATGGCTTGCACTATTGGCTGGCAACCAAGTTTCCCATTCTGTCAGCCAGCGGCGAGGTCGTGCTCATCGGCGGCGTGGCTGTGGATGTCACGGAAGAACGACGTGCTTTGGAAAGCCTCAAGGAGTTGCAACGCTCGGCGCAGCAGCGCGAGCGTCTGGCCGATGTGGGCGCAATTACCGCGCAAATTTTGCATGACTTAGCGAACCCCATCGCTGGCTTGTCCATGCAGGTGCAGCTCTTGTTGCGCCGCGCCGCCCGCGATCCGAACCGCCCGGTGGCGAGTCTGGTCCAGTCGCTCGGCCGGCTCCTGGCCGAGGTGCAGCGCTTGGACGCCTTGCTACGGGAATTTAAAGACTTTGCCCGCGAGCAGCGCTTAGAGCTGCAACCACTCCGGCTGCGCGCATTCCTGGGCGACTGCATCGCTCAGTGGCGACCCGTCGCACGATCGCGCGACATTGGCTTGGTGGGCGAGTTGTCTCCCGATCTCCCGGTGATTCGGGCAGACGCCGAGCAGCTGCGGCGGGTTATGGATAACTTGGTCAAGAACGCCATCGAGGCCATCGACCGCGGACCAGGAACCATCTGGCTCCGTTCGGCGCCGGTGGGTTCAGAGCGAGTGCGGATCTCGGTGGCCGACGACGGTCCGGGCATCGCCTCCCATATCGATCCGTTTCGCTTGTTCGAGACCACCAAGCCCTATGGAACCGGGTTAGGATTACCCATCGTCCGGCAAATCGTCGAAGCGCACGGCGGAAGGATTGCCTTCGAGCCGCGGGAGCCACGCGGAGTCACGTTTCACATAGACCTGCCCCAGCACGGGCCCGCCTGGCCGACGCCCCCGACCGGGTTTGTCGGCCCGCGGTAAGCACCCGCGGGAATCCTCGCAAGCGAGCGGCAACGTGCGTCGGCTCACGCACTGAGCTCGAGCATGCGTCGCAGCGAGCGCTCTGCGCCGCGGCGGACCTCCTCGTCCAGCACGATTTCGTGCTGCATGGTTTGCAGCGACCACAGGGTACGGTCGAGGGTGATCATTTTCATGAACTGGCACAGCTTGCACGCCTTGTAAAACTTTTTCTCCGGCACCTCGAGAAACAACCGATCGGAGAGGCCGCACTCCGTGACCACAACAAATTCCGTGGCTTCGCTGCGCTTGGCGTAATCGACCATGCCACTCGTACTAAGCACAGCGTCGGCCAACGCGATCACGTCGGCGCGACACTCCGGGTGAACCAAGATGCGAGCGTGCGGCAGTGCCTCCTTGATTCTCAGAATGTTTTCCGGGGTGATTTGGTGGTGCACGTAACAGGCGCCGTTCCAAGTCAGGATGGTCTTGTTCGTGTGCTGCTGTACGTATTCGCCGAGGTGTTGGTCGGGCACGAACAAGATGTGCTCGCTCGGAAGGCGGTTGACGATTTTCGCTGCGTTCGACGAGGTGCAACAAACGTCGACCACAGCCTTGACCGCTGCCGTGGTATTCACGTACGCCACCACCGCGAGATCGGGATACACCGCCTTGAGTTCATCGCGGCGCTCGACGACTTCGTCGGCCGTCACACTGTCCGCAAGCGAGCAGCCCGCACGCAGATCCGGAAGCAGCACGGTCTTCTTTGGGTTCAGGATCTTTGCCGTCTCGGCCATGAAGTGCACACCGCAAAACACAATCACATCGGCTTCCACGCCGGCTGCTTGCCGCGCAAGCTCGAGCGAGTCGCCGATAAAATCGGCCACCTCGAAGATCTCGGGGCGCTGGTAGTTGTGCGCCAGGATGACCGCGTTGCGCTCTCGCTTGAGCGCACGGATTTGCACCACCACTTCGGCCAGATGACGGCAGGTATCGAGGTCGTAATAGCCGGGGTGCGTGGGCGCGAGTTTTTGGTGGAGTTCCTCCGCGAGA
This sequence comes from Candidatus Binatia bacterium, assembly GCA_026415395.1. Classification (NCBI taxonomy): domain Bacteria; phylum Candidatus Binatota; class Binatia (SeqCode); species Binatia bacterium. Next base: position 26,227 of record JAOAHD010000012.1, read on the forward strand.
GTTGCGTGCCGTTCCATAATCGATCCCGTTTGTTATCGCGACTTTGTAGCGTGACCCAGCGATTTCCCCAATGGGTGCGGCCACCGCTCGGCGTTCAAGGCTTCGGAATCCGTAGTCGTTTGCTGATCATGAGGCTGCCGGACAGGGCGAAAAGCAAGCTCGGCCAGTCTAAGGTCACGCCAGCGATCGGGAGTGCACCCATCGCATCCTGGACATACGCGCCCAGCGTAATCGCGAGCGGAACCACACTGGCGGGAATCGGTGTGCCCTCATAATAAGGAACCTTGCCACGGATGTCGGCCAACTGCTCAGCACTGATGTTGTACCGTGCCTAACGCGCCAGGCCAAAAAGGGCAAAAAAGATCAACACCGCTTGATCGGCAGCACCGCGCAGACCCACTGCATACGCGATGGCTGCGGGCCCGGCACCGAAGGAAAGTAAGTCTGACAACGAATCCAACTCGCGACCGAGGATAGGACTCGCTTGCCGCTTGCGCGCGAGCCACCCGTCGACCACGTCGAGCACGAGCGCCACCGGGATCAAGGCACAGGCAATCCACAGGTGAGCGGGGTTTCCGTCCTCGACGAAACGAATCGCTTGAAACAACGCAGCAACGCCACACCCGCCGGGAGCCAAGGTGACGACATCGGAGGGTTGCAAGCTGCGGAGCAAATCGAACCGGCGAGCCTGGGTCATGGCAAGGGACTCGTACCGCTAGGTTGCCTGCGCCTCGGCGCAGGTCAATTGCGCGCCGCCGGTGCGTTCCTGGCGGGGCGTGCGGGTGCGAGCAGCCGCAGCAAAATTTCCCTCTCCCCGATGCGACGCTCGGGCGGCTGCCCAGAGTCTAGCTCGATGATGACGATGGATTCATAAGTCCACCACGGAAACAGTTGTGCGGCTGCATATTCGATCCGGCAAAGCCAGCGAAGCAAGAACCGGCGCGGCAGGATATACCCGAGGCTCCGAGCCAGCCGATACACAGCGTTCCACGGTGGGCGGGCGAGCCAGCGGTAGCGCGGTTGCTCGCGCACGTCATCTTCGGCGACGAGCGCGTAGAGCGGACGCACCAGCCGACTCAAGCTCGGAAAGATTTGGGCGCGCGCGCCGAACAGGGTTTGCATTTGTGCTCGCGTGAGGAGGCTCACGTGGGCGTGCGGCTCAGTAGGCGGTTCCGGCGCCTGACCCATGCGTGCATGCGGCAACGCCACAACGAGCAAGTGACGAGCAACCCGCTCAAGCTCCTCCACGGCCTCGTGAATCGGGCGGATGTGTTCCAGAGTATTGACCGAGATCACCACATCCACGCAATTGTCCTTAAAGGGGAGCTCTAAGGCATGCGCACAGACTACGTGTTCCACCCGCTCCCGGGCTCGCCGGCAAGCGTGTAAGGCGAGATCCGTGGCAAAACAGCGAGCACCGAAGATCTCGGTAACGAGCTGTGCAAGAAATCCCTCGCCCGCACCCACATCGAGAGCCGAACGAAAGGAATAATGGCGCAGACGGCGCAGGATGGCATACAAGTGCGCATACGTGCCGAGATACCGCGCGCGGAACGAAAGCCCACCAATGGGGCTGTGCGGCACGTAGTCCCCGAAGCCAGGCGGTGGCCCGGAGTAAATCTGCTCGAGCCAGGCCCGGGTGCGCTGGGTGTACTCGTCCATGGGCCAGAGTTTACTCCTGCCCCGTTCCGTTTGGAAACAAGAGGATCCGCTCTGGCCTCAACCTCCCCGAGCGATTTTGCAGGGCGCCATGGTGCGGTGGCCAAGGTTCTGCACGCGCCAGGTAATGGTAGGCAACCTCACGATTGAATGCGCAGGATCATTTGTGCAATCGGTCCCGTCTGCCCGCTTTCGTCGCGCAGGCGGACGGTGATGCGGACTTCGCCAGGCGGAAACCGCGTGGCCACGTCAATAAAACCGCAGAATTGGATGGTCGAACTACTAACGACAAAGTCAAAGCCGCCGTCCGGCTTGAGCACACAAGCATCGGTTCGCCCCCGCCCGCGCGGTTGGCCGCCCCCGTCCAAAAAGCGACAGCCGAGGTCGTTGAGCGCATTGATGACTTCAGCCGCGTCGCTAAAAACCGGCGGGTCTACAGCCGGTACTCCTCCGGCCCGGGGAGGCAAACGATCGCAAACCGCCGCGCTGCCATCGCCGAGTGGGCGGGAGACGAATACCTGCACATCCGGCGGGCCGTTTTCGCGAAAGGTCACGCTTCCCACGGGAACATTGCTCGTCCCCGGACGCCCCTCGACCACAATATTGAAGCCGGCGCCCGTGGGGCGCTCGAAAATGGGAATCCCGTCCGCGGTGACACCCGTGGGCGCAATCAGTGTATCGTCAGCGCGCGTGATCCCGAGAAAGGTAACAATCGGGCCACTAGCGGGCGCCACGCTCGCGGTGGGGGTGCGCGTTGCCGATCGTGTGCGCGTGGGCGTTGGACTTGCCACCAGCAACGTGCCTGTGGCGGTGGGTGTGCTGCTCCGGGTCACCGTTGGCGTGCGCGTGCGCGGCGGAGTTGCGCTCGCGGAGGTGGCGGTTGGAGAGAGTGTTAGCGTTGCCGCAAGGGTACGTGTTGGCGACGGCGAGGCCGTGGGCGTGCGCACCGTCGGCGAGCGCGTACTCGTGGCGCTCGCACTGGCCGATGGCAGCGCGGTCCGGGTGGGCATGCGCGTGGCGGTGTGCGGCGGAGCGGGGCTCACGCTTGGCGTCGCCGTTGGAGTCGAGGTTGCCGTTCGCAGGGGAGTGAGAGCCACCGTAGGCGGCACGCCGGTGGCGGTGGGGGCCGGTGGCGAAGGGGGCGCGGTAGGCGACAGTGGAACCTCGCCAACGCGAACCAGGATTTGCCGGGCCCGACCCAGCTCGCCGCGCACGTCGCGCAGGCGTACGGTCACGATCGTGTCGCCCGCTGGGAAGGCAAGCGTGCGCGCAATGGTGGCGCAAAACTGAATCTGGCTGTTGCTCGCCGCCAGGGCCGGCTGTCCGAAGGCGTTTACCACACAAGCACTGAGCGACCCAAGGGAAAAGTTGCATCCGATGTCGTTCAGTGCGTCGGACACCGCCTGGCCGGGGCGAAAATCGGGCGGCACGACGGCGGGCACGCCGCCGGAACAAACGGCCGGGCTGCCGTCACCGAGCGGGCGGTTGAACAGAACCTGCAGGTCAGGCCGGCGATCGGTAAACGGATCGCTCTGGAAAGTGGCGATGCCCACTGGAGATCCGCTCATGCCGGAGCGCCCTTCGACAACGAGTTGGAAGCCGGAGCCGGACGCCCGTTGGAACACCGGGAGCCCGTCGAGTTGCCCGGACGGGGTGACCAGGCGACCATCGGCAGTGCTGAGGCCGAGGAAGGTCACCACGGGTCCACGCGGCGGAGCGGCGGTGTGCAAAATTGCTTGGCTCAAATCTGCCGCCGACACTCGACCATCGAGATTTTGGTCAGGCGTCACGCACGCGGTGCCAAACCAATCGCGGAATAGGAGCTGCGCAAGAGCCGCGAGATCCTCCTCCCCCTCCGCTCCCGGGCACCCCAAGGCGTTGGCCGGCGCCCTCGCAGCGCTTGCTAAGACCACCGCCCACAACAACACACCCCAACATCGCCAGCGCCAAGCGGAACGATCCATACGCAGAAGACGCACTCTACCCACGGATTCTCGCCGTGGGCAACTAGCGAACCCGCGCGCCGCACGATTCCCCGGGGCAGGTGAGCCCTGCCGTTTCCATGGGAGCCCGCAGCCAGTGGCCGGTTGATCAAGGGGTACCCCGACTCTTCGTTCCCGCTTCCATGGCTCGGCCCTGGCCCGTACCGAACCGAGCTCGCAATCGACCGAAGGAAGAAAGGACGAGAAAACGCGGCGCAAAAGCCGCCCCGACAATGGCCCGCGGAAAGATGCCTATTGGCATCGCTCCAAGTGGAGTCCGAGCGCGGCACCGCTTCAACAAGAAGGGTTCACCGATGTTCCTACCATTGTGAGGAACCCGACCTTCGAAAGCGCGCTGCCGTACCCCCGGCAATCCCGCCGCCCCCCCTCGCATTTCCCTTGCATTTTGGCAAAAAGAAAGTCCGCCAAGCGCGAGGCGCCGTGGCGTAATGTGCAGGTGGCGTTCCGCCCTTGCCGCTGCACGGTGCAGCGGCGCTCGACGATCGAAAAGGAGGTAATCGATGTCCCAGTACCGACCGATGACCGAAGAGGAACTGCGCGAACGGGTTCGCCGGCTCAAAGCCGAAGTCCACCCCGACAAGGTCGATATGTTCACCTTTCGCGGTGCTCAGTACGACCACGGCCTCGCCTGGGTGCACTTCCCCGAGGGCTATGGCGGCCTTGGGATCAATCCGAAGATGCAGGCAATCGTGGCCGACGAGCTCCGCAAAGACGTCGAAACCGTTTACGACGACTTGGCCATCAACCCGATCGGCATTGGCATGGGGGCTCCCACGTTGATGACCTACGGTTCTGAGGAGCTCAAGCAGGCGCTGTTGCGCAAGTGCTTTACCGGCGAGGAAATCTGGTGCCAGCTGTTTAGCGAGCCCGGGGCTGGCTCCGATGTCGCTGGCTTAGCCACTCGCGCCGTGCGCGATGGCGACGATTGGGTGGTGAACGGCCAAAAGGTTTGGACCACCTTAGCACACGTGGCCAAGTGGGGTTTGCTTGTTGCCCGCACCAACCCAGATGTGCCGAAGCACGAGGGGCTCTCGTATTTCCTGCTGGACATGCATTCTCCCGGGGTAGAAGTGCGCCCCTTGTACCAGATTACGGGCGAAGCGGAGTTTAACGAAGTGTTCTTGAACGACGTGCGGATTCCGCACCGCTACATGCTCGGCAAGGAAGGACAGGGCTGGCAAGTAGCGATTACGACGCTGATGAACGAGCGGACCGCTTTGGGGGGCGGATCCACGCAAAAAGGCGGGGGGCCCATCCAAGTGCTCATGCAAATTTGGAAATCGGGGCCGGCAAAGCGGCTGAGCAAGAGCGAAGCCGCAGTGCTGCGCGATCGAATCGCGCGCTTGTACACAGAATCCGAGTTACTCCGGCTTACCGCCTTGCGGGCACGGGAAATGATGCGTGCCGGGAACCCTGGGCCGGAAGGTTCCGTGGGTAAGCTCGCACAAGCAGAGCTTTACAAGAAGATTTGGGAATGCTGCATGGACGTCCTCGGCGAGGATGCCTTGGTGTACGAGCCGGGCTACACCTTGCGGCGCCCGGCCCACGAGGAGCGGCGCGACAAGGTGTTGTTGGCGAAGTATCAGTTCCTCCGCTCCCGGGCCAACTCCATCGAGGGCGGTACATCGGAGATCATGCGTAACATCCTCGGTGAGCGCGTGCTCGGGCTACCTGGTGAGCCGCGCACGGACAAAGGCATTCCTTGGAAGGATATCCCGCGCGGCGGATGAGGCACTCGTTGCCCTCCGACCACGCAACCAAAAGACCAGCGAGGGAGAACCAATGGATTTCGCATTTACCCCAGAGCATGAAGAACTGCGGCAAACCGTTCGCCGCTTTTTGCAAGACCGTTCCGACGAAGCCACCGTGCGCCGCTTAATGGTGACCGACGAGGGCTTCGATCGCGCCACCTGGCAACAACTTGCAGGCCAACTGGGCCTTACGGCGTTGATCGTTCCCGAGCAATTTGGCGGTAGCGGTTTGGGCCCGGTGGAACTCGCGATTGCGCTCGAAGAAATGGGGCGCTTCCTGTTTTGCGCACCGTATTTCTCCACCGCCGTCCAAGCCGTGAGCTTGCTGGTGGAAGCTGGGAACGACGAGGCAAAACAAGAATTGCTACCGCAAATCGCCAGCGGCGAGAAGATTGTTGCGGTGGCGTTAGCCGAGGCGCCGGGGATTTGGGAGCCAGGCGAGGTGCGCTTCAAGGCCCGTCGCACCCCGAGCGGGTGGACATTGACGGGCGAGAAAACCGCTGTCATCGATGGCCACATCGCCGATGAACTCCTGGTGGTCGCGCAGGGCGACGCGGGCTTGTCCTTGTTTCGTGTCCGCGGCGACGCCGATGGTGTGCAGCGGGAGCTGCTCCCCACCTTGGATCTCACCCGCAAGCTCGCCCGCATCCGCTTCCGCAAAACCCCGGCAGAGTGCATCGCTGCGGGCGATGACATGCAAGCGCAGATCGAGCGTGCGTTCTTGCTCGGATTGGTAGCCTTGTCGGCAGAACAAGTGGGCGGGGCTCAACAGTGCCTCGACATGTCCACCCAGCATGCCAAAACGCGGTGGCAGTTTGGGCGGCCGATTGGCTCGTTCCAGGCGATTAAACATCGCTGCGCGGATATGCTCGTGGCGGTGGAGTTCGCCAAATCGGCCGCCTACCACGCAGCTTTCCGCGCCGCCGAAGCGGACGTCGCCGAGCTTCCCGTGGCCGCGCGCATGGCCAAGGCGTATTGCTCCGATGCTTTTTTCCAAGTGGCCAACGACACCATCCAAGTGCATGGCGGGATGGGGTTCACTTGGGAGCACTCCGCCCACTTGTACTTCAAACGGGCCAAGAGCAGCGCCCTGCTCTTTGGCGATGCCGTGCACCATCGCGACAAACTGGCAGGCCTGATCGGCCTCTAAAAGTTCCGTCCCTCGGTTTGGGCGCGTTGCTCGGGCGCAAGCCATTCCCAAGCAGCGCGTCCGGCCCCTAAAATCGCGAGTGCGACGAGTAAGACCACCACGGCGCGACGATAATGTCTCGCTCCGTGGCGTTCGAACATCAGCCGCCCGAGGCTGACGCCGGCCAATGCCGGCACGATCCAAAGGAGCGCGAGCAACCCCACCCGCGGCGTCAAAAGTCCGGTTCCCGCCATGGCGGCAAGCGAAACACTGTCGGCAACGACAAAGAACGCAATCAGCGAAGCGCGGATGGCGGCCGCAGAACCAGACGCGTTCAAGTAGTAGAGAATCACGGGCGGACCCCCGACCGAGGCGCTTGCGTTCAACACCCCCGAGCAAAAACCCGCAAGCAGTTGCACCCAGAATCCCCGGGCCCGGGGACGAGACTGCTCGCGCGTGAGCGTGGCCGCGGCAAAGAGGACTGCCAACGATACCCACAAACGCAGGGCGCTTGGGGAAGCGTGGGCGAGCAACCACACCCCTGGCGCCGTGCCGACAACCATGCCGACCCCCAGCCACAGAATCGACGGCCAGTGCACTTGCGACCAAACACCCGGCAGCAAGTGAATGCTCGCAAAAATCTCCAAACACAAAATTGCGGGCACGACCTCGGCAGGCGGATGGAGGAGCGCAAGCCCACTCACAGCCACAAGCGCAAAGCCAAACCCGCTAAAGCCGCGTACGGTGCCGGCAAGCAAAAGAACGAGGGAATCGAAAACGAGCTCCGCCAATAAGGCCATTCCGGGTTAATCAGGGGAGTCGCAACCAACGACAGACGACAGAATTCAGCGATAAAAAAACAGGCGTGCCGCCCGCCCAACGGCACGCCTGTTCGCTTCACGGGAGCAAGCTTTCACTCAGCTGGAATGAGGTAGGTCAAACCGATCCCGGTAGTCACGAATTGAACTTCGTTGGTGGGGTTCACCCGCTGGTCGAGCTGATTGTAGCGCGCCCAAGCGCCTACGCTGAGCGCATCGCTCAACAATAGATTGATCCCCCCGCCCGTCGAAAAGCCCCAGGACGTGCGGCTAATCGGCGTGTCCCCAGACAAGCCCGTAAATACACCCACTTGAAACGTCTGGTATGCCTCCAGGTTTAGGTCCCCAAGGGCGAGCGGCTCGGCAATCCGCGGCCCAGCGTGAAACCCGAAGGCCCAAGTGGCATCCTTGTCGCGGATGCCAGGGCGGTTGTCGTTCGGAAAGCCAACCACTTGCGCTTGCGCCATTACCCCCAAATAGTCGTTCATCATGTAAGCCACATAGGGGCTGAATGTTCCACCGGTTTCCAACCGATCCGTGGTCTTCTCCACAGGGATGGCGGCACCTAAGTCCAAGCCGGCCAGAACCTTGCTTTTCTCTTCCCCATGGCTGAGCGCAGGCGAAAACCCGGCAACCAATGCAACGAGGGCTAAGGTCCAGAATCGGCGTCCTTTCATGCTCCACACCTCCTTTTCCTAACGTTGGTGCTTGCAACCAAACCGTGGTTGTTCGTAACGCGCAGATGGGCGCGCTTGCTGGCCGGCTTACATAACAACTTTTTTTCTAAACACCAGAGGTACAGCGGGGTCGAACAGCCGCGGGTGATGCGCACGGGGGCGAGTGGCGAATCGTAGGGGCGACGCATGCGTCGCCCGTCGGGCGGAGGTTACCAGCGAGTGGCGAGTGGTGGGAAGTGGATGATGGTGAGGGCGCGCGTTGGCGATGGTGTCGCGGCTGGTGCCACGGGCGTTGCCATCTTGCCACCTTGCGCCGACGCCATCGTAGGGGCGACGCATGCGTCACCCCTACGCCGCGGTGTCACGGGCGGGACTTTGCCAGCTCTCCCTTCCGAGAACGACTCAATGGGCGCTCCATGGCCTCGAGCCAGGCTGCGCATAACAGCGGAAAGAGGATCTCGTGGTGGCCGGTAAGGTGGATGCCGTGGCCATCCGGCATGGTCGGTCGCTGGAGCACGTTGAGTTGCGGGCGGTAGTGGCGGAGAAAATCGAGGTTCACGGTTAAGAGCTTCTCCACGCGGTGGCCGAGGTTACGCGCCAGGCTTACGGCTTTAACGAAGACCTCCGGCAAAACCACCGCGGAGCCAAGGAGGATAAAAGCACCACGGTCCAACCCGGCAACCAAAGCCGCGAGGTGCCTGAAGTCATCGAGGCTCGCTTGTCCAATCTTGGCCCCGTCGGCCTGCGGGTGCATGTGGATGATGTCGGTGCCGAGTGCCACGTGCACGGTCACCGGAATTCTTAACCGATAAGCGCGGGCAACAATGCTGATGTCGGGATGGGCGAGTTGGGCATCTTGCAAGGCGCGCCCAACCGCAGCCCCTAACCCCTCGCCAGAACGTGCCTCCGCAATGGCTCGGTTGAGGAATTCCCCTGTTTCCCGCGCCATGCCAAAACGGCCATCGAGAAGGTGGCTCGCCACGTCTTCGGAGGTCATCCCGGCGTACGCGAGCTCGAAGTCGTGGATGATTACCGCGCCGTTGACGACCAAGCCATCCACCAAGCGCCGCTCGAGCAAATCGATGACCACAGGGCTCAAACCCACCTTGACCACATGGGCACCAAAGCCGAGCAGTACCCGCCTACCCTGGCGGCGCCGCCGCGCAAGCTCGTTCGCGATCCACAGGAGATCCTTGGCGGCAAGAACGTCAGGCAAACCTTGCAAGAGCTCGCGCACGCTCAACCCCGCGCGCAACGGCGCGGCAAAACTGCTCGTCGCCACTAACGAGGGGCGTTTCTCCAGCGGATACGTCTTCAGGCGCGACCAGTCTAAATCCTGTAAGCGGGTGGGGCGTTTGCGTGGCATGCTCTGCCTTCACCCTTCCCCGAACAGCAAGAGCTCTACGAGCTCGCACAAGGTGTGCCCGATGAGGATGTGCGATTCTTGAATCCGCGCTGTGTTGCGCGTGGCACTCACGCAGAGAACCAAGTCTACAGCGCGAGCCAGTTTCCCGCCGTCGCCGCCCGTGAGACCAATGGTAAATACGCCAAGTTCCCCACAGGCGCGTACCGCCCGCAGGACATTCGCGGCATTTCCGCTGGTAGAGATGGCAATGGCAACATCGCCGGCCCGCGCGAGAGCACGCACCTGCTTGGCAAACACATCAGCGTAGCTGTAGTCGTTGGCAATGCTGGTCAGCGCGGAGGTGTCCGTGGTCAGCGCCAGTGCTGGGAGCGGCGGGCGCTCGCGCTGGAAACGATTGACCAGTTCCGCGGCAATGTGCTGCGCGTCCGCAGCACTTCCACCGTTGCCAAACAGCAGCAGCTTGTGCCCACTCTGAAATGCCTGCGCCACCCGCTGCGCGGCCTCCTCCAATTGCACGGCGTGTTCGCGCAAAAATACCTGCTTTGCGCGAATGCTCTCATGGAAGATTGCTCGGATGCGCCGCCGCACGGCGCCCCGGTATAGCGAAAGCCTCGCCGCGGAACCAACCGAAAGGACAGAACCAGGACCCGCGATGGCTTTTGCTCCCGATGTGTGGCTTCGCGAAAACTCAACGGCGAGCAGATACCGATTTGGCAGGGGGTGGGGCATCGGCGTCGCTTGCCTTCGGCCGGGCCGGTATTCGTTGCTGCTTTGAGCACCGCGTTTTTGGGGAGGCGTGCGCCAGCGCACGGCAAGTGAAAGCGCCAGTGCGCGGAACCCGGGAGTGGTGTGCCAGCCTCCCGCCGCAGCGTGGGCACGGAAGAGTCGCGCCGACTGCTGAGGCAAAGGTCGAACGAGCTGCTCCCGTCTGCGCCGCCCCTTCTTCCGCACCGCCGGCCGCCGGCGACAACGGGCCGCCTCAACTACCGTTACCCATGCAGACTCGGGACACCGGGGGTCCCTCGGCGTTCCCGCGCCACTTCCGAGAGGGTGGCGTGTCTCGGCTGAGTGGTCGCACTTGTACAGCCCCGGGCAGGATCCCGCTCCCGCGAGCCAAAAGGGCGCAACTTGCACTCCGCTCGGGACCTTGGCACCGCCCGTCGCAACAGTCTTACCTTAACCGCAGCCGGCAAAGCGGAGCGCGAGCAGGATGAGTACGCCACCATAGTACAGCATGGTGAGCGCTTGCTCGGCCCGCAGGCGGATGCGCGGGGCACTGAGGGGGGCAAGCTGTGCGGCCAGCCACAGGAGCCATTCCATGGCGGAGCGCAGGACACCCGCAAGCAGCATTAAGTACGTAACCACCGTGCCGTAGTACACGCACCAGGTTCGCAAGTACGCGGCCCAACCTCTCTGATAGTACTCGCCCCACAAACTTCCGTAGGCGATGTGCTGGTGCAACTGAAACAACAACGCAGTGGGCACGAGACCAAAGAGAAAAAATTTCACCCCGTAATGGTACCACCGCACCGGCGGCCGGGCGGCACGCGCCTCGGAAAATGCAAGTGTGCCGCGGCACGCCCAATCCTCGGCAGCGACTAGCGGCAGGCGGTGCTCCTCCGCCCAGCATCGCGGGCAGCCGACTTCCACTCGCTCGCGCAAAGGTGTGCCCCTACGGGTGATGAGATGAACACCGGGGCCCGGCAACGGAACTCGCCACGGGGTCGCACCGCTCAACAGCTCGCGGGGGATTTCCAGCCGGAAGAAGCGGAGCTCGAGTCCCAGCACCTCGCCGTCGCCAGAAACACGCGCCCGGAACGGGTAGCGCAGGGCATATTCGACAAGCCAAGGCAGGGCAATGGACACCGCAACCAGGCGAGCCAGCAGTGGGGGAGTGACCGGCGGATCGGTTGCAAGCACGACAAGCGCACTGACCAGCCACACGCCGCACCAGCGCCATAACACCAGGACGGCAAGCACCACGCGCATCGCACGCGGGTAGGCGTACGCGACCTCGCGCGTCTTGTGCTCGTGAGGCAGCCGCGCCACTGCGGGCAAATCCATCGGGCGAAGCTCAGTCCCAACGCAGGCAATCAAACGCGGCGAAACAACCGCTCGATCTCCGTCCGCGGCCAAGCGAGAAATGCAGGCCGGCCATGCGGGCAGTGAGCGGCAAAATCCACCTCGTCCATCGCGCGCAACAGGGCCTGGATTTCCTCGATGCTCATCGCCTGTCCGACCCGCACCGCACTGTGGCAGGCCATGCGCGCAAAGATGCGCTCCGTCGCACGGGCTGGAGCTTGGCTGCGGTCGAGCTCCACGAGTTCCTCTGCCAAGTCGCGCACGAGCTGCGCTGGATCTATGTGCGCGAGCAGCGCCGGTACGCTGCGCACGAGCACCGCATCTACCCCAAACGGCTCAATGTCAAAGCCGAGCCGAGAGGCTTCCTCGCGGTACTCGCTCACCCGCGCTTGCGCCTGGGGATCGAGATGTACCACCGCGCCGATGAGCAAATGTTGCTGCGGCAAGGGGCCACGGGCGTATGAGCTGCGCAGGCGCTCGAACACCACTCGTTCGTGTGCGGCATGCTGGTCGAGCAGCACGAGTTCCTCGTGCCCCTCGCACACCACATACCCCGCGAACACCTGCCCCACGATGCGTAATTCGCCAAACCGAAATGCTCGCGCGCTGGAGTGCAGCGCACGATCGGCTGCCTCTCTCGAGCTCGAACGCCACGGGACTTCCAGCACCCACCGCGGCACGCGGGAAGACGGGGTTCCAGGAGGCGGCGGGTCGAACGGTAGTAAAGCTGCCGGCGGCAGGCTAGCTTCCAGCGTGAATCCGGCAGCGGGCGCACCGCTTGCGCTGCTCGCTTGCGGAGCTAACGCCAGCCGCAAACGCTCCTGCACCCCGCGGCTCACCAATTCGTGCACCGCTCCACCGCGGCGAAAACGGACTTCGAGCTTGGCGGGATGAACGTTTACGTCCACTTCCGAGGGCGGAAGTTCCAGAAACAGTACGGCTGCGGGATAACGCCCGGTCATGAGCAAGGTGTTGTATCCGGCAAGCAGCGCATGGGTGAGCAGCTTGTCCCGTACGTAGCGCGCGTTCACGTAGGTAAACACTTGCCGCGGCGAGGGTAAGCTAAAGTGGGTCGGACTCAGCCAACCGGCAACCCGGCCGAGGGAACTTTCGGCTCGGAAGGCGAGGAAACTTTCGGCGCGCTCTCGCCCGAACACTTGCGCGAGCCGTTCCAGGGGCTCGTTGGCCGCAGGCAAGTCCAGCAACAAGCGCCGCCCGTGGCGCAATTGAAAGCCGACGTGCGGCCAAGCCAAGGCAATGCGGGTGAGGTACTCGCTCACTTGGCCGACCTCGGTTGCCGGGGCCTTTAAGAACTTACGCCGCGCTGGCACGTTGGCAAACAACCCGACCACCTCCACGCGCGTACCTGGCGGCATACCGACATCGGCTACCTCCAACACCTTCCCCCCTTCGACCACCACACGGGTGCCCGCTAAGTCCTCAGCACGCCGGCTGCACAACGTGGTTGTGGAGACTGCAGCAATGCTGGCCAGCGCCTCACCGCGAAAACCGAGCGTGGCGATGGATTCGAGATCCTGGATCGTGCGGATCTTGCTCGTGGCATGGCGTTGGAATGCCGCCACCGCATCGGCCCGATTCATGCCCTCGCCATTGTCCACCACCGCAATGAGGCCGAGCCCTGCCTCTTCGAGTTCCACCACAATGGCCGTGGCCCCGGCATCGAGGGAATTTTCCACGAGCTCTTTCACCACCGACGCTGGCCGTTCCACCACCTCACCGGCGGCGATTTGATCGGCAACGTCTTTCGGCAAGACCTGCACTCGGCAGGGCTCCTGCCCCGCCGCTTCGTTTCGGTGCCAAAGCCCGTCTACCGGCTGTGCAAGCGAATTCATGAACTGCCCGCGACCCTTCGTGGCGATTTTCCTCAGAGGATCCACTCTTCCCGCTGGCTGGCAAGGAGACGTGCCGCCTCCTCACCTTGCGCCTCGAGGCCTTTACGCCCCAATTGTGCAGAGAGCAAGCGCCGGTACGCCTCGCTCGCCGGTTGCAACCACAAGTCGACGCCGAGAAGCTCGGCCAAGTACACGACCACAAGCTCCAGCGCATAAATCCATTGGCCCAAGGTGAAGGCATTGACCTGCGGCCAGCGTGTGGCCACATGCCAGCGGCCAGACCGTCTGAGGAGCGCCTCCAGGGCGCGCGCGCTTTCCTGCAAGATCTGCCCGGCGCCCTTGCCCCCCAAATAGGCCAGCGCATCGAGGTCTTGATACGCTGCCGCCACGGCCAGTTCGCGGCCATGATCGGTGGCGGTGAGAAAAATCGCCACAGTGTCGTGGGGCCGCTCAAGCAAGAGTTCGGCAAGCAACGACGGATCCGCCGTGCGCCACGAATTGGGGAGCCAGGAGAGCCCCGGGGTCGAGGGCGCCCTGGGGCTCTTTTGCAAGGCCTCGACAAACAGTTCCGCGCTCCAATGGGCCAAGGCTTCCAACTGCCGGCAAAAGGGCAAAAAGAACAGATGCGCGAGCCGAAGTCGGCGGTGCGCTACATACAGGCAAGCGGCAAGCAGCAAGGCGGGATTGCGCCAAACACTTTCCTCCTGGCAACGAAGCTCCATCCAACTCGCGCCCGCGAGGACATCGTCCGGCTTCAGGCCTGCCACCGCGGCGGGGAATAGGCTTGCGGGGCTGAGGGCCGCAAAGCGGTCGCTGACACCTGCGGGAATCGCCAGCGCCTGGAACCCCTCGTCGTGCACGATTTGCCGGAGCGCGCCCTGATCTGCGTCCGTAGTAACCACGAGGTGGCGCGTGTAATCCACGGCCCCAAGATGGCGGAGCAACAAGTCCCGAATGACCAGGAACTGTGCCAGAGTTTCCGCTGTCTCCCCAGATTTGCTGATGACGTTGAACACGGTCGTGGTGAGATCGAGTTCTTCGACCAGCGCGCCAAAGTAATCAGGGTCGATGGTGTCGGCCACAACGACGCGGAACGACGCTGGCCGCACCGCACCCACCAGCGCTTGCGCAGCTAACGCCGTTCCTCCGCTGCCGACCACCACAAGCGTTTTGGCGTTTCTCCGTACCGTGTCCGCCAGCTCCTTTACTGCCGAGAGCTCGCCCCGTGTGTGAATCCAGTCGAGGAACGGGAGCTCGCCCGCCTGCCGCCGGCTGGACACGCGCGCGTGTACGCGCGCCAGTTCACCAGCTAAATTCTCGATCTCGCTCACAACCCCAGCGTCGTTTTTCGGCTCTCCCGCAAGCACTCCATGGAAGTCGAAGCGGACACTCATCGCCTCCTTGGTTGCGCGGCGTCGATAATCCGGCATGCGGGCACGGTAACATCCTCAGCAAGCAGCGGCTAGCGCCTGTCACCTTGTATTGCTTTAGCGTGCGGGCAAAGGGGGTGGCGTTCGCCGCCACGAACAAGGCCGGTGTAGCGCACAGGGGAGGGCGAGGAACGAGTCGTAAATGGCGGGGTGCGGATCGTCGGGGCAACGTATGCGTCGCCCCGTGCTGCCGCCACACCACGATAGCAGCACGCTCAAACGGAACCTTTCGATCGCGATGCCGCTCTACCAGTGAACCCTTCCAACACCACGCGGCGCGTGAAGCACCAGCGTCCGCCCGGAGTGGGGACCAAAAACTAAAGAGCCAACGATCGCACCGGTGCTTTCGTCACCCGGCCAGAGCGGATACAGCGCGTGCACACGCGCAGCCGGCGCACCCCACCGTTGACTTGCACCCGCACTCGTTGCAAATTCGGCTGCCACGTTCGCTTCGTTTTGTTATTGGCGTGGCTCACATTGTGCCCTACCGAGCGATGTTTTCCGCAGATTTCGCAGCTTCTGGCCATAGATTCACCCTCGCGAGCCTGCACCGCCTAGCGAGAACACCGTAGCTTGTAAAGGGAGGAGCGTTGAAATGCAAATGGAAGCGCGGCCAGTGCCGAGTTTGGAGGAGTTTTTGAATCAACGCATTGCTCCGCGGTTTGCGGAGCAAGTGCGGGATGTTGAGAAACGCTTAGCCGAGCTCGAGCGGCAGTTGGCCGATTTGCGTGCTGCGGAAGGAACCATTGCGTGGGAGATTCAAGGCAGTGAGCCAGCAGTGCGCTATGCCAACTTTGCCGCGGGGCAAATGCGCATCGAAGCCGAGCCTGCGCATCCGCCGGTGATGACGATTGTACAAACCGCCGAGGATTGGGCCCGTTTTACCTCGGGCCTTCCAATTCCGTTCGGCACCGATCCCAGGCGGCCCTTGGGGAAGTCGCGGCTCGAGAGGCTGAAGGGCATCGTCGGCAGCGTGCGCTTCATACTCACCGGCTTGGAGGGCGGAGACTGGAGCTGCCTCGTGGTGTTCGGGGATGCCCCGAAGGAAGGGGAGCCGCGGGTGACGATCACCCTGCCCGCCACCACGGTGACCGAATTGCAGCAGGGCAAAATCGATCCACAGGCGGCTTTCATGCAAGGACGCATCAAACTCGCCGGGGACATGGGTTTTGCCATGCAACTGGGGATGACGCTCTTTATGTAGTTTCCGGCTCGCCCAGGCTTTTCGGCGATTGGGCAAGCGTCACGATCCGCTGAATGAGCGCGCTCGTCGAGTATCCTGGAGCGTATGCAAGTGCATGCACTTCCCCCCCGTGGGCGCGCACGACGTCAGCGCCGACGATACGCTCGAGCGGCCAGTCCCCACCCTTCACCAGCACATCGGGCACGAATTCCTGGATCAATTCGAGAGGAGTGTCCTCCTCGAACACGGTGACGTAATCCACCATCTCCAAAGCCGCGAGCACCTCGGCACGATCGGCCGCCGGCACCACGGGGCGGCTCGGGCCTTTGAGGCGCCGTACCGAGTCATCGCTGTTGAGGGCAACGATGAGCACGTCACCGAGTGCCCGCGCCGCTTGCAGGTAGCGCACGTGCCCAGGATGCAGGAGATCGAAGCAGCCGTTGGTGAAGACGACGCGTTTACCGGAACGCTTTAGCTCCGGGACCACCTCGCGCAGACGCGCGCGGCTTACGATTTTTTCATTTGCCATGCCGCCCTCCCCTAGCACGGCCACGAACCCGGCCACACTCCAGCATGGTCGAGCACGCCGGGGCAAGGCCGCCGCGCGCATCGCTCAGCCTTTCCGCAGCCTGGCGCAAAGCGCGAGCGCACCACTGCCGCCGCCATGAGAAACACCGCCAGCGCCGACCGATCGGGGTGTGGAAATGGGAAGCACCATGGGCACCGGTGGCGTGAGCCAACACCCCATCGTCCCACCCCGGCTCCACAGGCGCCGCCACTCCAACGGGCACGCTACGGCACGCCCGCAGTACGGGCGACGCATACCTCGCCCCTACGATCGCGTTCGTACGGGGTGCCAAGATGCGGACGCACACGGCAACGATCGCAACGTCATCGCGAATCCGCCTGTTCCCCGTCTGCCGTTCACCATTCCCTATTCGCGATTCGCCATTACCCATTCGCCGATGCCACCCGCGCCGCCCCCACGGGCGACGCATGCGTCGCCCCTACATTCTGCTCGCCATGTACGGCCGCGGTGGGCACTGGGACGGCGTAGAACCACGGAAGGCAAGTGCTGCGCTAACCCGCGGCGTTGCCGCGGCCGAGCGCAACCCGCTCGGTTGCGAGGGCTTCGTCCAGCAACTCCGCAGGTGGCAGGTGCAGCCACACTTCCCCGTGGCGAATTTCCACGGGGAAGGTTGCCAGCGCGAGCGGCTCCCCCGAAAGGCAACGCCCGTTGGTCAACGCAAAGAGTTTTTTGTGCAATGGGCACGCCACCGTGGGTACGCCCTGGTGGTCGCCGATGAGGCCGCGCGCGAGCACGAGTGCGCGTTTGTGCGGGCAGACATTCTGCGTGGCGTACCACTCACCGCGGGTCGCAAAGCGATAGACAGCGATTTGCGTGCGCCCGTACAACACCACTCCTGCCCCATCCTCGGGGAAATCCTCCACACGGCCGACCCGAACCCAGCGTCGGCTCCCGTTGTTCAGCACCTGCGCCAGGGTTTTGCCGTTGGAGAGCTGAATCTGCTCCGGCGGCGGTAGCGTGGCATCCGCAGGCCAGTCCACAGGCCGCTTTTGCCCGCGCTCTTCCACCAAGCCAATGCCAGGTTGGCTTTGCTGCGAATTCACAAACTGCCGAAACCAGCGCCGCCGCTCGGGGTTGCACACCACTTCCGTCCATTCGCACCGGTAGCTCTCGACGAGCCGTTGCATTTGCGCTTCCAAGTCGGCAGCGATGCCCAGCCGGTCGTGTACCACCACATCGCGCACTTGCTCGATGCCGCCTTCGAGCTTTTCCAGCCATACACTTGTCCGCGTGAGCGGATCTGCCGTGTGGATGTAGTACATGAGAAAGCGATCGATGTACCGGATGGCAGTTTCCTCATCGAGGTCGGCGGCAAGCAAATCGGCGTGCCGAGGCTTGGCCCCTCCGTTTCCGCACACATAGAGGTTCCAACCTTTTTCCGTTGCGATGAGGCCGAAGTCCTTCCCTTGTGCTTCCGCGCACTCGCGGATGCAGCCCGACACGGCCGCTTTGATTTTGTGCGGCGCGCGGATCCCACGGTAGCGCAGCTCCACCCGGATGGCGAACCCCACGGAATCCCGCACCCCAAACCGGCACCAACTGGAGCCGACGCAGCTTTTCACCGTGCGCATGGCTTTCCCGTAAGCATGTCCCGATTCAAAGCCCGCAGCAACGAGCTCTTCCCAAATGTCCGGAAGCTGGTGCAGCTCCGCCCCAAACAAGTCGATCCGCTGACCACCCGTGATTTTCGCGTACAAGCCGTATTTCTTCGCCACTTGCCCGAGCACGATCAGCTTCTCCGGAGTGATTTCTCCCGCCGGTACCCGTGGCACGACCGAGTACAAACCGCCACGCTGCAGGTTGGCCAAGAAACGGTCGTTGGTGTCTTGAATCGTCGCGTGGTCGAGGATGTGCTCGTTCCACAAGCTCGCCAGGATCGAGGCCACGGCCGGTTTGCACACCTCGCAGCCCGCCCCGCGCCCGTGGCTGCGCAGGAGTTGTTCGAAGCGGCGGTACCCCTTCACCTTGACGATGTGCAGCAGCTCTTGCCGAGAATACGGAAAGTGTTCGCACAACTGCTTGCGCCGCGGCGCTCCGCCAGCCGCAAGCTCCGCCTCGAGAATCTCCTGCACGGCCGCAGCGCAGCCGCCGCAACCGGTGCTGGCGCGCGTAGCGCGTTTGACTTCCGCGAGACTGGTAAGCTGCTGCTGGCGGATCGCAGCGCAAATCGCCCCCTTGCTCACGTTGTGGCACGAGCACACGGTGGCCGCATCGTCGAGCGCAGCCCCACCGCGACCAGGCTGCGCACTTTGCTGCGCCCCTCGCACCAACGCGCTGGGAGGCGCCGGCAGTGGCGCCCCGCAGCGGCTTAGCGCCACCAAGGTGGCATAGTCGCTGGCATCGCCGACCAAGATGCCGCCGAGCAAGCGCTTGCCTTCGCGGTCGAACACCAACTTACGGTAGACGCCGGCGAACGGGTCTTCGTACACGATCGCGCGCCCGTCACCATCGGCGTCAGTGCAACCGAAGCTCGCCACTTCCACTCCCAAGAGCTTGAGCTTGGCGGCCAAAGGTCCGCCGACAAACTCCCGCCGCTCCCCGCACAAGTTGGCCGCCACCACTTCGGCCATCTCGTACCCCGGGGCAACCAAGCCGTAAATTTTCCCCGCGTGCAAGGCCACCTCACCGATGGCGTACACGCGGGGGTCGGAGGTACGCAGGTAATTGTCGACCACCACACCCCCCTGCGGCCCGACGGTGAGGCCGGCTGCGCGCGCCAGTTCGTCGCGCGGACGAATCCCGCACGAAAACAGCACCATGTCGGTACCGAGCTCGGTGCCATCGGCAAACTCTACAGCAGCAACTTGCCGCACCCCGGTAATCGCCTGCGTCACCTTGTTGAGCAGCACGTGCACACCGAGCGCTACGATTTTTTCTTGCAGTAAACGGGCACCGGCTTGGTCGAGCTGGCGCGGCATGAGGCGGGGCGCAGCTTCGACCACGTAGGTCTCCAATCCAAGATCGTACACAGCCTTGGCCGCTTCGAGGCCAAGCAAGCCTCCGCCGATGACCACAGCGCGCCGGCAGCGCTCACCATAGGCCAAGATGCGCTCGAGGTCGTCGATGGTTCGATACAAGAACACGCCTGTCAGTTCCGTGCCAGGAATCGGCGGTACAAAGGGAAACGAACCAGTGGCGAGCACGAGCACGTCCCAGTCGACGCTGTGGCCGCGCTCGGTCTCTACTTGCTGGCGCTCGCGATCAATGCGGGTGACGCGCTCGCCCACCCGCAACTCCATGCCCCACTCGTGGTAAAGCTCCGGCGTCGCCAATCCTAATCGTGTCGCATCCCGATGGGCGAAAAATTGCGTCAACCCTACCCGGTCGTAAGCTGCACGAGGCTCTTCCCCGAACACCACCACCTGCCAGCTCCGGCCACGATCTCGCTCCCACAACGCCTCGCAAAACCGGTGGCCGACCATGCCGTGCCCGACCACCACCACCGTCCGCTTGGCGCTCATCTTTCCTCCCGACGCAGGGCGGGGCGAACGCGCACTGCGCAAGCTTTGTAAGAAGGCTGGCGCGAATAGGGGTCGAACACGGCTTGGGTCAGGGCATTGGTTTGCCGGTCGTGCATGGGCAGGAACACCTGGCCAGGGCGCACTGTCGGCGTGACCCACGCACGCACGCGGGCCTTGCCCCGGCGCGATTCGACAATCACCTCGCAGCCCGGATCGATGCCGTAACGCACCGCATCGCTCGGGTGCATCTCCACATACGCAACGCTCGGCGACAAGCGCCGCAGAATCGGCGCTTTGCCCGTCCGCGTTTGCGTGTGCCACTGCGCGGCCGAGCCGCGCCCGGTCAACAGCAGCAACGGATAGTCGGCGTCGGGGAGCTCCGGAGTTGCCCTCGGCGCTTCGAACACAAAGCGTGCTTTGCCATCGGGATGATAAAACCGCCCGTCGCTGAACAGGCGCCGATGCACCTCGGGCTCCCGTGCCGCCATGGCTTCCGGCCATGGCCACTGGATCCCACCTGCGCGCTCCAACGCTTCGTAGCCGCTTATGCCGGTGAAATCGCAAGGCTGCCCGCGAGACAATTCGCGCAGCAGCAAGAAGACCTCTTGTGGCGTGCGCCAACGCCGAAACAAGCGACCAACGCCCCAGCCCTCGGCGAGACGTTGGAAAATTGCAAAGTCAGGTAATGCCTCGCCGGGCGGAAGGCGGAGCGGCCGAATCACGCCGATGCGGCGCTCGGAGTTGATCACGGTGCCCCATTTTTCTCCCCAGCCAGCCGCCGGCAGCAGCAAGTGCGCGCGCTCAGCGGTTTCGGTGGAGTGGTACATATCCTGAACGACCAGAAACTCGAGCCGCTCGAACACGTCCTGCAAATCACGCCGGTTGATCCAGGAATGCAGCGGGTTGGTGCCGGCGATCCATAAGGCACGAATCTCACCGGCAGCAATGGCTTCGACAATTTCCGGATACGCGTACCCCGGCGAGGTTGGAATGCGTGCGGGGTCGATGTGCAAAATCTCCGCAACTTGGCGGCGATGCTCGGGGTTGTGAAAGTCCCTTCCGCCCAGCAAGCACGTGGTGTTGGCAAATAGCCGCGAGCCCATCGCGTTGCACTGACCGGTAATCGAGTTCGCGCCGGTCCCGGGACGCCCGATGTTTCCCGTCAATAACGCAAGCGCAATCAGGGCTTGCGCCACACGCGTTCCCTCGTGACTTTGGTTGACCCCCATGGTCCACCAAAAGGAAACCCGCCGATGCGTACCCACCAGCCGTGCGACCTGCAGCAGTGTCTCCGACGGCACTCCCGTGGCAGCGGCAACGCGCTCCGGAGGGTGTGCAGCCACGTGGGCCGCAAAGGCGTCGAAGCCACAGGTGTGCCGGGCAACGAACTCGGCATCGTACCAGCTCTCGCGCAAGAGCACGTGGGCGAGTCCGTAAAACAAGGTCAAATCGGATTTTGGACGCAGGGCAAGGTGCAGGGTGGCGCAGGCAGCCGTTTCGGTCACCCGCGGATCTACCACAATCAATGCCCGCAACTGCTGGTTGCGCAACAGCCGCTGCCACAAAATGGGGTGAGCCACCGCGAGGTTGGAGCCGACGAGGACGACGACTTCGCTTTCCTCGAGATCCGCGTAGGTATAAGGTGGGGAATCGAAGCCGAAGCACTCTTTATAAGCGACCACCGCACTAGCCATGCATTGGCGGGTGTTGCCATCGCCATGCACGATTCCCATGCCGAACTTGGCCAGCGCGCCGAAAAGGGCCAGTTCTTCGGTAGGCATTTGGCCAGTGCCGAGGAAGGCCACCGACTTTGGACCATAGCGTTGGATGACGCGGCGCATGTTCTCCACGAACACATCGATTGCCTCGCCCCACGATACCCGGCGGCGAGCCCCATGACGGTCGCGCAACAGCGGCACAGTGGCGCGATCCGGAGCCTCCAACACGGTGAGGGCTTGCCAACCCTTGGGACACGCCTTGTCCAGGTTCACCGGATAGTCCGGGTCCGGGGAAAGATTGACCGCGCGGCCCTCCTGCAAGTGCGCGAGCAACCCGCAGCCGGTCGAGCAGTAGCCGCACACGATCGGGGCCACTGCATCCGGACACAAGCGCGCCGGCACCTGGCCGATTTTCGCACCTGCATCCACCCGCTCGAGCTCGGCGGCCAGACCACCGTACCCCAACGCGCGCCAGAACCGACCCAGCCTCATGCCGACACCTCCACGGCAGTTGCCGGCACCCCCGCACGGAAGAACAACCAGCGCTCGAGCAACTCGCCACTCACGAGCAACAGCAAAGCAACGAGCGCGGCGGCGAAAGGTTGCGCCGAGCCCGGCGGCACGGGCACGAGCAACAGCAACGGCACAACTACCCCACCGACCCAGCCGCAGGCAAAGCGCAACACGCTCCATTGGTACAAGACGTCGGTGAGTAAACGCGCGGCGCGACCCAAGGCCGAGCTCAATCCCTTCCGGGCCCACCAAAACACCCTGGCCTCGAGCCCGAGTTTGACCAACGCCAACATGATCATCGCCACCGCCAGCCCCTGCACGGTGCGCTCGGAAGCAGCAGCGGAACCGGGAACATGCACCAGCACGCTTACCGCGCTCGCCGCACTGCCCAGTAGCAACGTCGTGAGCCCGAAGCGCCACAAAGCACCATGCCACAGCGGGCGGGCCGTGCGCCGGTACACCATGGCCGAGGCTACCAGCCCGATGCCACCCGCGAGGGCCGCGCCCGTTTGCACAAACCCAGCCAACGCTCCTCCCCAGCCCCTCAGCAGTCCGCCTTCAATTGCCGCTGCCACCGCCGCCAAAGCAGCAAAGGCGCCGAAGGCAACGACCTCGCGGCTCAACCAAGAGTGCCCAAGACCAAGCACGGCGCGCCAGGCTAAGAGCGGACGGCCAAGGTGCAGCAGGCTAGCACCGAGAGCGAGGCTGGCTGTAGCCGCGGAAAGCGCCGCATGTCCTTCCCGCACGGCTATGCCTGTGCCCGCCTGCTGCACCAACTTCCCGATGAAAAACGCGCCCACTGCAAGTTGAGTGAGCACCAACATGATCGCCAGGGGCCAATGGCCCTCCTCCGGGCGGAGGAGTTCCGGGTCAGCCAGACGCAAATGCTCCGGCCAGTGTCGCTTGGCGTAGCGCGATGTCGGCTCCGTGAGACGAGGATGCGCCCCGTGCGGCAAAAAGCTTTCGGCACGGGCTCGCGCTTCGACCTCGGTGCGCTCGACTAACTCGATGCGGATGGCTCCGTTCGGGCAGCCTTGTACGCACGCTGGGGCTTGGCCCGCGTTCAGCCGCCCAGCGCACATGTCGCACTTGCGCACGATGCCTAGCCGGGCAACGTACTGCGGTGCGCCGTACGGGCAGGTGAACGTGCAATAGCGACAACCGATGCACTGGTCGTCGAGGTGGCGAACGATGCCCGTGAGCGTGTCCTTTTTGTATGCGTTCGCTGGACACCCTTCAAGGCACGCGGGCTGCAAACAGTGGTGGCAGCTCGCAGTCACATGCTGGAGCACAACGGCGGTCTCGCTCGTGCCGCTGAGCAGCGTCACATTGCGCCACGCTTCCTCGGGGTCGAGACCGTTGAGCGCATGACAAGCCGTCACGCACGCCTTGCAGCCTGTGCAAGCGTCAAGGTCGACCGCAAATGCGTATTGCTCACCGGTTCGTGGTGCCCGCATCGGTAGCGGGTGCCGATACAGCCCACTGCTCGGCAACGTGCCCCGCGCTTGCGCCGAGGCAAATTCTTCCACTGCGCTCGGCAGCACAGGCGCGGGGGCTTTTGCCGGGGCATCGAAGCGCAACACGCCCCCCGAGCCGTGCAACGTGCTTGCCATCGTGAAGACGCGACGAGAGGCCATCTCCGCCACGCACCGCGCTCGATGCGTTGTTTTTCCGGCAGCAGAAGGAGCAGCAGTCCTGCTGCTACAGCAGCAGTGGCTGCAATTGCACCCGCCTCCGACCGCGTACGCAGCCATTCTCTTCGATTGGCGCGCAGCTTGCCGCAACGGCGGGTCATGCAACGCGAGATCACGAGTGCCGACGGTAAAGCGCAACAAATCGAACTGCTGCGCTTCGATACGCCTCCGATGCGGGCTTTCCATCTCTCCTGGGTGGCTTTTTGCGTTGCCTTCTTTGCTTGGTTTGCGGCGGCACCGCTGACCCCGATCGTGCGCGATCAATTAGGCTTGTCGGCCGCAGATTTGAGCAATGCCATGATTGCCAGCGTGGCGGCGACGATCTTCGCCCGCATCGTGGTGGGATTCTTGTGCGATCGCTTCGGCCCCCCGCCGTGTGTACGCGCTCCTCCTGGCAGTAAGCTCGCTACCCGTGTTCCTGCTCGCTCTCGCCGACAGCGCCGGTGCCTTCGTCGCTGGCCGATTCGCCGTGGGCATCGTCGGGGCAGCGTTTGTGGTCACCCAGTACCATATGAGCCTCATGTTTGCGCCGCGCGTGCTTGGCGCCGCCAATGCGCT
>JAOAHD010000013.1 GCA_026415395.1 Candidatus Binatia bacterium
ATGCGCACTATCGTGGACTCAACGTCGCGCCCGAGCGGCAAACGGTAGGAGAGTTCCTCGACCGCTGGCTTCGAGATTGTGTGCCTTCGCGAAGTCGACCACGAACCCTGGAAAGTTACTCGTCCGTGGCTCGCATCCACCTCAATCCCACCATTGGCAAGATTCCTTTGAACCGGCTCTCGCCGCAGCACGTCCAGCAGCTCCTCACAGCCAAGCTTCAAGAAGGCCTGTCTCCGCGCACGGTTCAGTACATTCACCGGGTACTCTCAATGGCACTAAATCAGGCCGTGAAGTGGGATCTTCTTCCGCGTAATGTCTGCCAAGCGGTGAGTCCACCACGGGTGACTCGATACAAAGTGGAGCCGTTGACCGCTGACGAAGCACGAAGATTTCTCGAAGCGGTTCGCGGCTCTCCGGAAGAGACACTCTTTGCCCTTACGATCGCTCTCGGGCTGAGGCTTGGAGAAGTGCTGGGCCTTCGTTGGGAGGATATCGACCTCGAGGAACGTACACTAAGCGTCCGCTATCAGCTTCAGTCGCGCGGCTCGAAAACACTTACCGAACCGAAGTCGGAACGGTCGCGACGGATGCTGCCGTTGCCATCGTTCCTCGTTGAGGTGCTGCGGGTGCACCGGAAGCGACAAAGGCAAATGCGTCTCCTGGCTGGCTCCCGATGGAAAGACACCCGCTTCGTGTTCACCACCACGGTGGGAACGCCCATGGACCCGCGCAGAGTGGGCCGCTTGTTTCACCGCGCCTTGGAGAAAGCAGGACTACCGCGCAAGCGCTTTCACGACCTGCGCCACACCGCCGCCTCTTTACTCCTCGCACAAGCAGTACATCCCCGGGTCATCATGGAACTTCTCGGCCACTCTCAGATTACCGTGACGATGAACACCTACGCGCACGTGATGCCACAACTGCAACGCGAGGCGGTGGATAAGGTCGGGAATCTCCTTCACCGTCCGTAGCGGGGGATGGGATGCCGAAAATGGCTGTCAGATTGGCTGTCAAAGGCCACCTCACCGCGGGCCGCCAAACGGGTGATATGCATGAATTCTTCGGAAAAACCGTGGCTTAGACGAGTGGGCCGTCAGGGACTCGAACCCCGGACCCGCTGATTAAGAGTCAGCTGCTCTAACCAACTGAGCTAACGGCCCTCGTGTGCCCACGTTCGCGTAACGAGCGCTTGTAGCGAGCACGGCGCGGTAGCGTCAAGCAGCCTCAACCCTCATCAGGATTCGCCTCAGAGGGTTGCGCAGCCTCCGCCTCGGGGCGCGGCCGGTACAAAATCGCCGTGTGGCCAATGAGACCACACAACGCCGCTCCGGTCGCTTCAGCGAGTTCCCTTGCCCAGCGGCGTTTGTCTTCCGGCCGGTGGCAACGCACCTTCACAAGCTCATGAGCCGCGAGCGCTTCCTCCACCGCACGCAGTACGGCTGCGGTCGTGCCTTGCTGACCCACCCGCACCACGGCTGCCAGATGGTGTGCGCGACCGCGAAGCAGCTTGCGTTGCTTACCCGTGAGCACCGGCGCAGGCCCCCGCGCGCCCAGCGGAATGGTCGCCTCGCTCGCCCCCGACTCGTCAGCTCCTCTTGTCGAATTCTCGTGCTTCACCATCGCTCAACCGCCGTTCTCTCCCCTCATAGCGCAATCGCTCGTTGGCGCCAGGACACCGAATGCAGTCCGCGGACTGCAAGCCCCCTAAACCTGCGCGCACCTAATCCCCAATTGGCCAAACCACAACAAGAGCTAGGGCCAGCAATCTACCGGCATTGCAAGACTTTGGTGCGCGTGCTTGCTCCTCGGCCGCAACAAGGAGGAGAAGTCGGCATGGTGCGGTTCGGGTGGTTTGCGGTACTGAGTGGACTCGTGCTCGTAGCGTCCACTCTGGCACCGGCTATGCCCTTACAGCAGTGGTTCGACCCAGAACCCACGGCTTACCGACTCGAAGTGGACAAGCGCCAAAGGGTCATGCACCTCTGGCGCGAGGATCATTTGCTCCGTTCGTTTCGCATCGCTCTCGGCAAGCAACCGAATGGCAGCAAGCAGCATCGTGGGGACGGCCGCACGCCTGTGGGTCGGTACTACATTGGCGACAAGCGCCCGAGCCGACGATTCAAGAAATTCCTGGCGCTCACCTACCCCAACGTGTCGGACGCCGAGCGGGCCCTGCAGCAGAACCTCATCGATCAGGAATTGTGGGCGGATATTTTGTTCGCCACTCTCGAGCGCGCACTGCCGCCGCAGAATACACCCTTAGGGGGCGGCGTCGGCATTCATGGTTACGGCGGGCGGGAGGAGCTGCCCATCGATTGGACCGAAGGCTGCATCGCCGTGAGCGATAGCGAGATCGATTACCTGTACGAAATCGTTCCCGTGGGAACCCCCGTGGATATTCGCGAAGAGTGACGCGGGGCTTAGTCCATCCCCAAGATTTGCCGGCCTTCCGGCGAGATCATGTGCGGACTCCAGGGCGGATCCCAAACGAGTTCCACCTCTGCCTCTTCCACCTCGGGCAGCGTCAGTAACTTCGCCCGCGCATCTTGCGCGATGTACACTCCCATGCCGCAACCAGGTGCCGTGAGCGTCATCTTCACCTCGACTCTCTTCCCACCGGCTGGGAGATCCTGAATCTGCAGGTCGTAAATGAGCCCGAGGTCGACGATGTTCACCGGAATCTCGGGGTCGTAACAGGTGCGCAGTTGCGCCCAGACGCGTGCCTCGAGGTCCCCCTCCGATTCACCTCCCGAGGCCTGCGTTCCCTGAGCCTCTCGCCCGATCGCATCGGCATCCGCTGCCTCGATGCGAAATAATCCCCCCATGCTGGGGATATTCACCGTGAAGTTGCCGCCCAGCGTCTGCGTGACGTAGCCAATTGTCCCGCGCGGGATCGTG
The DNA here is from genome assembly GCA_026415395.1 of Candidatus Binatia bacterium. Classification (NCBI taxonomy): domain Bacteria; phylum Candidatus Binatota; class Binatia (SeqCode); species Binatia bacterium. The sequence goes on from JAOAHD010000013.1 coordinate 2,899, forward strand.
AATCGCTCCCCACCCGGAATGGCAACGGCTGCACAGTCGCGCGCGAATTCCACACGTTCGTGATCCATTTGATCCATTCTCCTCCGCTGCCGTGCGAATCTAGGAGCCTCCACTCGCCGGGGCAAGCGGCAGGTTCCGCGACGGCAATGACGAATGGAGGGCCGATGCCGAGTGGTGAGTCGCGAGCGGCGAGTGCGAGTAGCAAGTGGCGAGTGGTGGGTTGGTGAACAGCGAATCGCGAGTGGACTGCGAGCGGCCAGTGGCGAATGCTGAATGGCCAACGGGGAAAACGTCGATGAGCGATCGTGTTGCCACCGGCTCCGCGCGCGTCCCCATCTTGGCACCCAGCGCCACCGCCAGCGTAGGGGCGACGCATGCGTCGCCCGCGCTGCCGTCGTGACACAACGCGACCACGCCGCCGCTGCCTCCCTCACGGCGGATCTCCCCACGGGCAGGCACAAGGCCTGCCCCTACAATTTCTATTTCTGTGCGCTTGCCGACGGCAGCGCACCGGCGGCGCCCCTCACCCTGTTGCCCTCTCCCCCCACAGGCAAGAGGGAGGATTTTCGTGAGGGGGGCATCGCCGCCAAAGGCCGGGCGCGCCGATCGCTCGCTGGCGCAGCCAGCGGCGCTATTTCGGCATCGGCAGCGGGATCTTCTTCCACCAGGGTGCGCCGGGTTGGTCGTACTTCGCTGCGGGCTTTGTGGCCGCCTGAGTAGGCTTCGCCTTCGGTTGGGACTTTGCCGACGCTTTTTTCGCCGACGCTTTGGCGGCGGACTTTTTTGCCGTTACCGTTTTCCTTGCCGTCGTCTTCCCAGCGGTCTTTTTGGTCGCCATATGCACAACCTTTCCCAGTGCTCGCTGCCGTTAGTTACAACCACGCGCTCACTCGCCGCGCAAGGGCGCACCCGCACCGCGCGCCTGCACAACAGCGCAGAGCGAGCTCGGCAGATGCGAGCCAGGTCCGCATCTGGATGGCCCCTGGCGCAACCGGCTAGCAATGCGAGGTCCCCGCAACGGTTTTCGCCGCACCTCGCGCGGCCAGCGGTGCGCGTGCCACAGGGTTGCGCAAACCGACCGCGCTGGCTAGCAACACGGCCTCGCGGCGCAGCGGTGCACGTCCCCGTCGTCTAGCCAGGCCTAGGACACCGGCCTTTCACGCCGGCAACACGGGTTCAAATCCCGTCGGGGACGTTCCCCCTCCCCTTCGGAATCCCAAACACCATGCTCGTTGTCGTTCGCGTCCGACACGTCGCTCCTGGGCGGCCGGTGCGGGCCACTGAGAGCGCCCCATGAGGGCTCACTCCTTTAGTTCCGCGTGGCACACTGGAGTCGCTCCCCCTGCGGTGGTAACAAAAATCAAATCTTGAGCCTCCCGTCGGCTCGGTTGGGAAAGGATTGTGCACATGAGCCAAAGAAACGTGTCCACGCTAGAACTCTCCGCGGTGGAGCGGCTGATCGATGCTGCTGCCGCAGTGCTCGACGATGCTCTGACCACCGCCCGCACCCGCACCGATCACGGCAAGGGCATCGACGCCGAGCAACCGCACTGCGAGCGCCTCGCCTACACCGCCACCGAGCTGCAGGCTGCGCGCGATTTGCTTCACTACGCGCGCGCTGCGCAAGGGCAAACCACAGAGGCTGGCATTTACACCGAGATGGCGGCGGTCTTTGCAGGGGAAGTGGCGCAAAAGCTCGCCTCTGCGGCTGATGCACATTTTGCCGACTTTGGTGTGACCAGCGAGCGGCTGAATGCCACTCTTGGCTCGCCCGAAATCAGGACAGTGCTGCGAGCTGCGGTCGACGACACTCGCGTGTGTGCCATCGGGCGCTTCGTCATCGAACAGCGGGGTGCCAATCACTGCTGGCTCGACAACGAACTCGCTGCAATGACCCGTGACTCCGTGCGCCAATTTGGCGAGGCCGAAGTGCTCCCAATTGCCGAGCGCATCCACCGGCACGACGAGCTCGTGCCCGATGAGCTCATCGCCAAGATGGCCCAGCTCGGGTTCTTCGGCATGTCTGTGCCGGAAGAATATGGCGGCGGTGGCATGGGCAACTTGCCAATGATCATTACCACCGAGGAACTCTCGCGCTGCTCCTTGGCCGCGGCAGGAAGCTTGATCACGCGGCCTGAAATTCTCACCAAGGCTTTGCTCAAAGGCGGCACTGAACGACAAAAACAACGTTGGCTTCCGCCCATAGCGCGCGGCGAAATCATGGTGGCGATTTCCGTCACCGAGCCCGACACCGGCTCCGATGTGGCCTCGATTAAATGCCGCGCGACCGAAGCCGAAGTGGGCGGCCAGAAGGGGTACGTGATCGACGGCGCCAAGGCCTGGTGCACGTTTGCCGGGCGCGCCAACGTGCTCGCGCTTCTCGCCCGCACCGATCCCGACCCCAAAAAGGGCGCCCGCGGGCTCTCGCTCTTTATCGTGCCGAAAGATCCGTTCTACGGTCACGCCTTCGAAATGCGCCAGCCCACCGGTGGCCTGCTGGTCGGCAAGGCCGACCGCACCCCGGGCTATCGCGGCATGCACTCCTTTACCCTCAACTTCGAACGCTACTTCGTGCCTGCGGAGAACTTGGTTGGCGAGGAAGGACAAAAAAACAAGGGCTTTTATCTGCAAATGGCAGGCTTTGCCGCTGGACGTTTGCAAACGGGCGGACGCGCCACGGGCTTGGCGCAGGCTGCCTTAGAGCGCACAGCCGAGTACGCCAACGACCGCAAGCAGTTTGGCCAACCGATTGGCCAATTCCAACTAACGCAGTACAAACTCGGGCGAATGGCTACCCACATTATGGCAGCTCGGCAACTCACCTATCGAGCCGCGCTCGCCATGGATCGCGACGAGTCGGTTTCTCTCGAGCCCGCGATGGCGAAATTGTTCGCCTCGGACGTTGCTGTCTGGGTCACTCAAGAGGGCCAATTGCTGCATGGCGGCTGGGGTTACGCGGAAGAATTCCCGATTTCTCGCTACGTCGTCGACGCCACCGTGTTACCAATTTTCGAAGGCGTAAAACCAATCTTGGAACTCAAGGTCATTGCAAGACAACTGCTGGCATGATCCCTAGCGCCCCTCACCTCATCGCCCGCGCGCGTAACTTTCCGCACAATGCCGAACGACACTGGACCCAAAGCGTACACGCCCCTCGACGCAACGCTGGCGAAGCGGCGACGACGCGGGGTACGCATCGGTGCCTCTTCGGTGTATTCTCTGGCGACGCAGCCAGTGAATCTATGCGCATGGCACAACCGCCGAGCAGTCCGCCGACCGCGGGAGTTGTATGGTGGAAAGTGTTAAAGGGAGTCTTTGCCAAGAGGAGCGTTTTATGAGCAAACAAGGTGATCGAGCCGACCTGGAACGCTGGCGGCAAATCGCCACGCAAGAGCGCAAGGGCCGGAGCCCCGACGAACTCGTTTGGCACACGCCCGAAGGCATCGACGTGAAACCACTGTACACACGCGCCGATGTCGAGGAGCTGGAGTTTCTCGACACCATTCCCGGCGACTTCCCCTTCGTTCGTGGACCACGCGCCACCATGTACGCGGAAAAGCCATGGACCATCCGCCAATACGCTGGCTTTTCTACCGCTGAAGAGTCCAATGCCTTCTACCGCGCCTGCTTGGCGCAAGGGCAAATGGGCCTTTCGGTTGCCTTCGACCTGGCTACTCACCGCGGCTACGACAGCGACCATCCGCGTGTGGTCGGAGATGTCGGCAAGGCTGGCGTGGCCATCGACTCGGTGGAGGACATGAAAATTCTCTTCGATGGCGTGCCGCTCGACAAAATGTCGGTTTCCATGACGATGAACGGGGCGGTTTTGCCGGTCCTCGCCAGCTTCATCGTAGCCGGGGAAGAGCAAGGTGTGCCGCGCGCAAAACTGACTGGCACGATCCAAAACGATATCCTCAAAGAATTTATGGTGCGCAACACGTACATTTACCCGCCCGGACCTTCGATGCGCATCGTGGCGGACATCATCGAATACACCGCCAAGGAAATGCCCAAATTCAATTCCATCTCGATTTCCGGCTACCACATGCAAGAAGCCGGAGCGACGTGCGACCTCGAACTGGCGTTCACGCTGGCAGACGGCCTGGAGTACGTGCGTGCTGCCCTTTCCAAAGGCTTGGACATTGACGACTTTGCCGGTCGGCTATCGTTCTTTTTCGCGATCGGCATGAACTTCTACATGGAAATCGCCAAGCTGCGCGCCGCCCGTCTTTTGTGGGCCACACTCATGAAGCGTTTGTTCAATCCGAAGAAGCGCGAGTCGCTGATGCTCCGCACGCATTGCCAAACCTCGGGGGCGAGCCTGACGGAGCAAGACCCGTTCAACAACATCGTCCGCACCACCATCGAAGCCATGGCCGCGGTGTTTGGCGGCACGCAAAGCTTGCACACGAATTCTTATGACGAAGCGATCGCCTTGCCGAGCGACACCGCCGCACGGATCGCGCGCAACACGCAGCTCATCTTGCAATTGGAGACGGGCATTCCCAAGGTGATCGACCCATGGGGCGGCTCGTACTTCATGGAGTCGCTCACCCATGCGCTCGCCCGCAAGGCGCTCAACATCATCGAAGAGGTGGAGGCCATGGGTGGCATGGTCAAGGCGATTGAAGCCGGCATGCCCAAACTCCGCATCGAAGAAACCGCGGCGCGACGCCAGGCGCGCATCGATCGCGGAGAGGACATCATCGTCGGCGTCAACAAGTTTCGCCTGCCGGAAGAACCGGAAATCGAAATCCGTGAAATCGACAACACCGCTGTGCGCGAGCGGCAAATTGAACGTCTCAAGAAGATCCGCGCCACCCGCGATCCGGCCAAGGTGGAAGCCGCGCTCAACGCGCTCACTCGTGCGGCAGAAACGGGCGAAGGCAACCTGCTCGCGCTGGCCGTGGAAGCGGCCCGCGCCCGTGCCACCGTGGGTGAAATTTCGGCAGCGCTGGAAAAGGTGTGGGGGCGCTATCAAGCCGAGGTCCGCACCATCTCCGGGGTGTACGGCGGCCAGTACGACGACGATCCGGAGTGGCAACAATTGCGCGCGGAGGTGGAAGCTTTCGCCCGTGAACATGGTCGCCGGCCGCGGATTTTGATTGCGAAGGTCGGGCAAGACGGGCACGACCGCGGCGCGAAGGTGATCGCCACCGCGTTTGCCGATCTAGGCTTCGATGTCGACATCGGGAGCTTGTTCCAAACGCCGGAGGAAGTTGCCCGACAGGCGGTGGAGAATGACGTCCACGTGGTCGGCATTTCCACCCAGGCGGGCGGCCACAAAACCCTCGTGCCGCAACTCATCCGCGAACTCGAGCGCCTAGGGGCAAGCGACATTATCGTTACCGTGGGCGGCATCATTCCCCAAAAGGATTACAAGTTCCTCGAGCAAGCTGGGGTGAAAGCGATTTTCGGCCCTGGGACGCATGTGCTCAAAGCCGCGCGGCGTGTGCTCGAACTCGTGCGCGAAGCCACGGAACCCGCCCCGAAGGTCGCCACCGCGTGAACCGAGCGTTGTCGTCGGCCGAAGCGCTCGCCGAAGGCCTGCTCGCAGGCAATCGGCGGGCGTTGGCCAAGGCCATCACGTTAGTGGAAAGCACCCGGCCCGAGCATCAAGCCGAGGCGCAGCGCTTGCTCGAACGGATCCTGCCACACACGGGAAAGGCGTATCGCATCGGTGTGAGCGGCGTGCCCGGGGTGGGCAAGAGCACGTTCATCGAAGCCTTTGGCCTCCACCTCATCGAGCAAGGGCAACGAGTGGCGGTGTTGGCGGTCGACCCTTCCAGCGCCATTTCCGGTGGCAGCATCCTCGGCGACAAAACCCGCATGGCGCGGCTCTCGGTGCAAGCCGAGGCGTTCATTCGCCCGAGTCCCTCGGGTGGCTCTTTGGGCGGCGTCGCTCGGCATACGCGCGAAGCGATTCTGCTATGCGAGGCTGCCGGTTTCGGCATCGTGGTTGTGGAAACGGTCGGCGTGGGGCAATCGGAGTTCACCGTTGCCTCGATGGTGGACTTCTTCCTCGTACTCATGCTCGCCGGTGCGGGCGACGAGCTGCAAGGGATCAAGAAAGGGATCTTGGAGCTGGTCGACGCCCTCGCCATTACCAAGGCGGATGGCGAGAACCTGGTGGCGGCGGAGCGCGCGGCTGCTGAGTATCGCTCCGCGCTGCGCTTGTTCCGCCATCACACCAGTGTGTGGGAACCGCCGGTCGTCACGGTGAGCGCTCTCACCGGGCACGGTATCGCCCGAGTGTGGGAAATCGTGCAAGAGCATCGCACCCGCCTCGCTGCCGCGGGCGAGCTCACGCGCAAGCGCGAGGCCCAGCAGCAAAAGTGGTTTTGGGACATGGTCCGCGAGGGCATGCTGGAGCACTTTCTCGCCCGACCCGACGTGCAGGCACTGCTGCCCGAACTCGAGCAGGCTGTGGTCGCCCACCGCCTGAGCCCCACCGACGCCGCTCAGCGGCTGCTGTCGCTGCTCGATCGACCGACCACAACCAAAACCCCCAACGAACGGTAGGGGCAACCCTTGTGGTTGCCCTGTCGCCATTCACCACAACGGGCCTAGGCGCAACAGGCACAGGGCAGGCACAAGGCCTGCCCCTACGGATGGCGTGGCGCACGTTGTGTGCGTCTGCGATTGCCCCCGTAGGGGCAACCCTTGTGGTTGCCCTGTCGCCATCCACCACACCGGTCCTGCCAGATACAGGGCAGGCACAAGGCCTGCCCCTACGGATGGTGTGGCGCACGTTGTGTGCGTCTGCGATTGCCACCGTAGGGGCAACCCTTGTGGTTGCCCTGTCGCCATTCGCCACAATGGCCCCCACAGACACTGGGCAGGCACAAGG
>JAOAHD010000014.1 GCA_026415395.1 Candidatus Binatia bacterium
AAGCGCCGAGAGGCCCACTGCGGCGGCGAGAAAGATGAGCGGCAGGGCGCTGAGGGCGACGAGCGGTGCGGTGGTGAAGCTGGTGATGATTTCCAGATTTAACCGAGTCAGGGCCAAGAAGCCGTAGCGTGTGCCGCCGTGGGGGCGCGGATCATGCCGCACCGGCACCTCGCGCACCCGGAAGCCGAGCCAGACGGCGAGCGCAAAGAACGGCTTCCCCGGGGCCCAGAACCGACGGGTCGCCTCGATCACTTCGCGGCGATAGGCTTTGAACTGTCCCCCGTAGTCTTGCAACTCGCGGCCGACGAGTAGGCGAGCAATCCAGTGCACGGCGCGCGAGCCAAGATAGCGCCACAGTTGCTCGTGCCGCTGCGCACGCAGTCCGCTGACAATGTCGACAGCGGGTGTGAAGGCCGCGAGTAATCTCGGGATTTCCTCTGGCGGATTTTGCAGGTCTCCGTCCATGGTCACGACGAATTCGCCCGTGGCGGAAAACAAGCCGCAGTTCAATGCTGCGTTTTGTCCGAAGTTGCGTGTGAGGCGGACCACGCGCACCTGCGGAAGACGGTCGCCGAGATGAGCGAGCAACTCAGGGGTTGTGTCGGTACTACCGTCGTCGACAAGCACAAGTTCGTAGGGTGCCCCCAGTTGATCCAGGACCGTGGTGGTCCGCTCGACCAGCTCCTCGATCGTCGGCGCTTCGTTGTAAACAGGCACGACAACGGAAACCCGGGGCCGTGTGGCTTGAGTCATGGCACGGAGAACAATACGTTGCGCGCCCCTTCGATGCCGCAACACAAGAGTAGGTCGACAACCGAAAGATGCGACACGAACGGTGAAAACAGTTGCGGATACTCAGGGTGGGCGTAGCGGTGGAACTCCACCTTGATGCCGTACCGGCGGCAGAGGTCGACGTCGAGGTAACTCCGTGCACTTTCCCCTTGCAGCAACGAGGTCGCTCCGAGGTGCCGCAAGAATGCCACAATCCTGTGGGTGGGGCTTGGCTGCTCGGGGAAGGTTGCCGCGTATACCTGCTCTAAGCCAAGTTCGGAGGACACCAGCAGCGGTGTAGTGATGCCGAACCAGTCGCGCAGTTGAAACAGAAGGGGAATTGTAACCTCGACCAGCCGCGTGGCGGGCCTGAGAAGTAGCGAGGCGAGGGGGTCGAGAATTTCGTGGCGAAAGCGGCTGCGCCGGTAGAAATTTTCCAGCAACTCGAGGTGTCGCTCAGCCCATGCGACGTACGGGCTCAAACGCACGGCGCAAATGGGCTCGCCAAGGCGGTAATGCACGGGCACGGTAAGCCAGTGCGCGCCCTGCGGACTGCGAACGCGGTTGCGGTGAGCCCAACCGCTTGAGGTGAATTGCATTTCGTCAGCGACAATGAACGCATCCACACGGCGCATTTGGTCGAAGTAGCCGAGCCACGGAAGATACCCGGGCTGAATGCCAGCAACGCGCATCGCGAAGCGAGGCAGAGGGTGGAGGAGCGGAAAATGTGGCGGTCCTGAGACTAATGTGAACCCCAGAGAGAACTCGGATGGCTGGGCCGCATTTGTAACAGTGTGGGCATCTCGCCCAAGTCGCGATATGGCTCGGAGATGATTGCACGCATCCGCTTTTTGACCCACGTGGGAACAGGCATTTCTTCGATGTAATCGAAATTACAGCGCAGAAAGTACAAGCGAGCGTTCCGCACCAACGGTGGGTCTTCCGGTTGGTTCACCCGATCCCGCCATTCTTTGTAGGCTCGCTCAGCGGTGGCGCGGTCGACGCCCACCAGTTGCAAGGTCCGGATCCGCGTTTCACGAGTGAGGCGCGAGTCGCGCCGGTGCCGGGTGATGAAAATGCTTGCGGCGAAGTGCGCGTAGGCCAAGCAGGCGACGATGCGCGTGACGGGGTTGCGCATTTGCCGCAAGGCAGCCAGCCCTGTGGCGCGCGACATTTGCATGTGCCGGGCTTCGTCAGTGGCGTGATTGGTGAGGATGGCCTGGACAATGGGATGCGCGTCGGGTTCGTCGATAATCAGCCGTTCAACCGTTTTCTGATTCACGTTCAAGGCAAAGCGCGTGAAGTAATAGTAGTGGAGGTTGCCACGCAGCCAACTGAGTAAAGTGTGCCCGTTGATGTAGGTCTTCGTCAGCTTGAGCGAGGGATTGGCGGCGCGCAACTGATCGAGCGTGAGGCCGTAGTAGCCGAGCACCTTTTCGATCACGGTGAGAAACGCTTGCACGTGGGCCATTTCCTCGACGACTTCGCGCGCCATGTAGAGTGCAGGCTGCACATGTCCTTGCAGAATCGTCGAGAGCGCCGAGCGCATGTTGAGCACGTTCACGGCAATTTCTGCCACGGCCGTGCTCAGGTAGCTCTGGCAAAAGCACAGCCGGTTGAGCATGAGTTTGCGCTCCTCGTCGAGCGCGTGCCAAATGGGTTCGCCGTAGTACCAAGTCATTTGCCAAGGGAACAGCTTCGTCGATCCGAGTGTGTCGGGGTCGAATTGGGTAGCTAAGTGACCAAAATGGTCGCCGAGGCTGTCGACGAACCGATCGCTCACTTCCTTTAGTCGTCGAATGAACTCGAATCCTTCCATGGCTCCCTCCGTTCCGTCACATTAGTGTAGTCGAGGCTGCGATCGCGAGTCTATGTTTGGGGTTCGCCCGGGTTGGGTGGGTATCTTTGGATACGTTGCGGTAGCCGTGGCCGTCGGCCAACGGCCAATCCGTGCACGAGGCGCAGAGCGGTAGTCTTTCGAACTGTCGAGCAAGGTGCAGGGCGCGCCGCCGTTGCATTTCCGCACCGTTCCAGATCGCGTACAGCGAACTTTCGGCGGCGTTTCCCACGGGGGCTTGCGCGTCCCAGTCGGTGCCACAGGTTGTCACCGTGCCATCTTGCAACACAATCAAAGCCTCGAACAGCCAGCGACAAGGCTGGCGCGGGCCAACGGCCGGTGGAGGGACGTCGACCTGCCGCCCGAAAGTGGAAGGCTCGATGGTCATGACGAAGTCTGCGTCGGTCAGTAAGGGCTGCCAGCGCTCGATGATGGCCGGCAATGCTGCCCGGTTTTCCGGGGCGAGCAATACCTGCAGCGATACAACCGGGCGCCGAAGACCGAGCGCACGCTTGCGGGCGAGCAGGGCGGTGATATTCGCGCACACACGCTCGAAGTGATCGCGCCCGCGCATGGCTCGGTACGTGTCGGCATCGTTGGCGTCGAG